>QMPZ01000194.1 GCA_003648815.1 Candidatus Aerophobota bacterium
TCCGTATCCTGAACTTTCCATCTCAGAGCTCATCTTAATACATTCTTCATGCCACCTTAAGGCAGCCTTTCGCATCCTCCTGTCGGGATGAAAGAGGAGGTTAAGGCAGTGAGGGATGGTTCCAGAAAAGACGCTGTGTATCCTCAACTTATATTTTTTGCTCAGATTCCTAATTCTCTGACAGACCTCGGAGCGAACAGAGGAAGGAGTGAAAAATGGGTCCAGAAGGTCGGTGAAAAACTGAACACAATCCAGATGTAGCTCTTGAGATACAATTCTGGTCCACTCCTCGGGCTCGACATAACGAGTCATGGCGAAGGAAAGATTGACTCCTAACTCTATCTTCATCACCTCATCTCCTGTCCACCGGTCACGTTGATTGCTTGACCGGTCATATAAGATGCCTCTTCGCTGGCCAAAAAGACCACCACATTGGTAACATCCTCGTATCGACATCCCCTACCCAAAGGGACCTGGCTTTCGTATTTTTTTCTCACCTCTTCCTTGGAAATTCCCCATTTTCTGGCATATTGCTCGTACAGGCTGTTTACCCATAAAGGTGAGTCGAGAAGATTGCCCGGACAGATGGCATTTACCCTGATGCCATAAGGGGCCAGATCCAGGGCTATGCTCTGAGTAAGGCCTATTCCTCCGAACTTTGAGGCAGCATAAGCGGAGTTCCACAGGCTTCCCTTCTTTCCCGACTTTGAGTTTATTTGAATGATCACCCCACTTCTTTGTTTTTTCATAACCTTAGCTGCTTCCTTGGCCGTCAGGAAGTATCCTATGAGGTTAACGTCTATTATCCTTCGCCAATCCTCCTCGGGAAACTCGGTTATCTCATAGGATTTCAATATTCCAGCGTTGCTCACCAGAATATCAAGGCGGCCAAACCTTTTTACCGTCTCCTCAACCATCTTCCTTACCTGCTCGGACTTTGTTACGTCGGTCTTTATGGCAAAAGAGTCCCTTTTCATCTTCTTTATTTTTTCTGCCGTATCCTGAGCAGCGGAAAAGTTTATATCTGCCACCACCACATTGCACCCTTCCCTGGCCAGCCTTAAGGCAATCGCCTCTCCCAATCCCTGTCCTGCTCCGGTTACGATGGCTATCTTATCAGGTAACCTCATTCTTCTCACTCCATTATCACCACTGCCTTCAAGGCCTTTCCCTCCTTGACAGTCTTTATTCCCTCCTCTATCTTCTCCAAGGCAAACTTATGGGTGATGAATCTTTCGGCCCTTATCCTTTTTGAGGCAAGAAGGGACAAGGCCTTTTTGTATTGAAAGGCATAGGAGGCAAAGGAGCCGAAGACGGATACCTCCTTGTAATGAACGATATTGCTGTCAAAGCTAATTTTGGACTTCTCATGAGGAAGTCCTCCAAAAAAGCTTATCCTTCCCCTCGTCTTAATTATTTCCAAGGCCTCCTCCTGAGCCTCTGGAGAAGGACAGGCCGTTATCACGACATCAGCTCCTGCCCCTTCTGTCTCCTTCATCACCTTCTCCTTCAAACTTTCTCTTTGGGAGTTCACGTAGACATCAGCTCCTATTCTTCTGGCAAAATTCAGTCTTTCCTCGGATAGATCCGCCACTATCACCTTGGTCGCCCCGGATATTTTCGCCAGCTCAGCGTGCATACACCCTATGGGCCCTGTTCCTATCACCACTACCGTATCCCCCATTCCGATGTTCAAATACTCCTGTCCGTTTATACAGCAAGAAAGGGGCTCAGCTAAGGTAGCCTCTACAAAAGACAAACTATCAGGTATGGGCAAGATGTTTCCCTGCCTTACCGCCTCTGCGGGGACCTTCATGTACTCAGCAAATCCTCCTGAATAGTAGTAGCCGATGGCTCTATTTTCGGGACAAAGGTTAGGCCTTCCCTGAAGGCACATCTCACATCTTCCACAGCCCACGGATGTCACCAGTATCACCCTTTCTCCTTTCCTGTAGCCTTTTATCCTTCTACCCACCTCAGAGATTACCCCCGCCACCTCATGCCCAATTATGTGAGGAGGTTTTACATTTTTCTGACCAAAGGAGTAAATGCGAACATCCGTCCCACAGATGGCGCAGGCCTTTACCTGCAGCAGCACCTCATCTTCCTCTATTTCTGGTACGGGCATCTTTTGTATCTCTATTTTCCCCGGACCTAAGTAGACAGCTGCTTTCATTTACCTTCTCCTTTCCCTCATATAGCCAGAGGCATAGCTAACTGTTTTCAGGTCATATCTTACTTTCATTTTATCCTAACTATTTTTTGGACGTTGTCAAATCTTGGTATCTTTCCTTGCTTGCAAGGCTTATTTGACATTTTAGGAAAAACATTTATGATGTAATCAAAAATGAAAACAAAGGAGCGCAAATGAAAAAAAGCTTTGCTATAGAAAGGAGGGATCAAATTCTTCGTTTCATCACTCAAAAAGGGAGGATCACCGTTGATGAGCTTATAGATAAATTCAAGGTGAGTGGAGCCACCATAAGGCGGGATCTGGAGTTTCTGGAAAGGCAAAACTTGATTCAAAGGACCCACGGAGGAGCGATAAGCAGAAGTCGGGTGATCTTTGAGCCTAATTATTCTGAGCAGATGGAAAGATTCTTGGAGGAAAAGAGAAGGATTGGGAAAGAGGCCAGTAAATTGGTGGAGGAGGGAGAGGTAATATTTTTAGAGGCGAGCACTACGGTCTTGCAGTTAGCTAAGTGCATAAGGGGCAAAAGAAACTTGACCGTGGTCACCAATTCCTTAGATATTGCTCGGGAGCTGGAGAAAAGTGAAGGAATTGATTTGATCTTGACCGGGGGAACTTTAAAGAGGAGAACCCATGCTTTAATTGGACCTTTGGCCGAAGTCTCTCTTAGCCAAGTTCGGTTGGATAAAGCCTTTGTGGGGATCAGTGCCCTGGATATTTCCTGTGGAATAACTATGGCTACCTTAGAGGAGGCTCAGACGAGAAAGAAGATTCATGAGGCGGCCAATGAAATAATTGTCCTATCCGACCATTCTAAATTTGGCAGGCAAAATTTTGCCTATATCGCTCCTATAAATTCCATCGACGTTTTAATCACGGACAGGGGAATACCAGAGGAAATGAAGAGGGAGATGGAGAGGATGGGAGTAGAGGTGAGAGTGGTGTAAGAGGACAAGCAGCGTCAGAGGGTTGACATTTTTTTCAGATGTGATACAATATAATCACAAATGAAAGAA
>QMPZ01000195.1 GCA_003648815.1 Candidatus Aerophobota bacterium
ACAAACCGATTAAAAGGAGTCTCAAAACAAAAAGGAGGCAAGTAAGATGTTACGTAAGTTAACAGTAGCAATGTTGGTTGTAGGCCTATGTTTAATGGGGATAACTCCAGTATTGGCTCAGAAAGAATGGATCCCAGGAGCAAAAGTATATTCTACTTTAGCTGAGTATGAAAAGCTTACGGGAAAGAAAATAGAAAAGTTCCATGAGGCTCCTATGCTCAGGGTAAAGGTTGCCGCAGGAGAGCTTCCTCCAGTAGAGAAAAGACTACCTGAGGAGCCTTTGGTGATAGAGCCTATCGAGGAAATTGGCCAGTATGGGGGGAGGATAACCGGAACAGCTTTAGGCCCTACGACCTGGAATGATACCGCGCAGCCCAGGCTGGAATTCAGCCTTACGGTAAACAATAAGGTCACTGAAGTGCTCCCCAATATTGCCAAGGGGTACGATTTCTCAGAGGATAAGAAAACCCTCACCTTATATCTGCGAAAAGGAATGAAATGGAGCGATGGACACCCTTTTACCGCTGATGACTATCTTTTCTGGTATGAAGATGTTCTCTTGAACGATGAGCTTACGCCAGTTAAGCCAAGGGCCTGGTCCCCTGGGGGAGAACTAATGAAGATGGAGAAGGTGGATGATTACACAATTCGCCTTCATTTTGCCCAACCCTATCCCGTCATCCTCAACTATATCGCCTACTTTGGTTCAAGACAGGAAAGCTTTTTCCATCCCAAACATTATCTGAAGAGATGGCATATAAAGTACAATCCCAAGGCAAATGAACTGGCCAAAGAGGAAGGATATGATTACTGGTGGCAGGCCTTTAACTTTCATAAAATTACTGGTCCACAACAACAGGATACCAATCTTCCTATGGTGAGACCCTTTATCTTAAAGAAAAGAACGCCTACTCAGAAGATATTTGAGCGAAACCCTTATTACTGGAAAATAGATACCGAGGGAAATCAGCTTCCCTACCTTGATGAGTTGGTTTGCGACATCGTTGAAAGTGCAGAAATAACTACTCTTAAGGCAATAGCCGGGGAGATATCCTATGCAGGGATGGATATTGCCCTGAAAGACTATCCCCTGTTTAAGAAAAATGAAGAGAAGGGCGGCTACCGCACTCTCCTTTACAAATACCTTCGTGGATCAGTATGTGCCTTTGCCTTTAACCAGACTCACAAGGATCCAGTTTTGAGAAAGATCTTTCAGGATGTCCGATTCAGACAGGCAATGTCCCTGGCCATAAACCGTGATGAGATAAACAACATTCTCTATTTTGGGAAGGCCATTCCCTGTCAGGCAACAGTGCATCCCACCTGTAGCTACTACAAGGAGGAATGGAGCAAAGCTTATGCTCAATATGATCCTGAGAGGGCGAATAAGTTACTGGATGAGATTGGCTTAAAATGGGATAAAAAGCATCAATATCGCTTAAGGCCGGATGGTAAATCATTGGCAGTTACTATTGAATTCTGGCCAGGTGAAGGACCCAAGACGAAGATTTGTGAATTGGTAAAGGGTTATTGGGAGAAGGTTGGGGTAAAAGTCAGCCTCAAGCCCGAGGAACGGAGCTTTAACGCTATGCGAAGGAATGCAAATGAGGTTGATGTAAACGTATGGCATGTGGACCGTACCAGTGAACTGCGGGCCTATATTCCCTGGACCTCCAAGTTTTTCAATTTTAAGAGCGAGCTTGGACAGGGTGTTCTCTGGCAGGACTGGTATGATACGGGTGGAAAAGCTGGCGAGGAGCCACCGGAGAAGATAAAGAGGATGTATAAGCTGTTAGATGAATGGACCACTACTACCAGCGAGGAAGAATACAGGCGATTAGCTCAGGAGCTTTTTGACTTTTATGCTGAAAACCTTTTCATCATCGGAACAGTTGGTATGGCTCCCAAAGTCATCGTGGTCAAAAATAACCTGCGAAATGTTCCGGAGAAGGCCTACTTTGATGCTGACAATACCTTCTGGAATACACTTGGCATAGCACAATGGTTCTTAAAGAAGTAGAAAAGCTTTGAGTATGATAGGATTTGACGGAGGAGTTCTGTTTGTATTGTAAGAAGAACTCCTCCGTGATTTTTCTTGGATTCGGTAAATTTCTTCAGGGAATGAGTTTTCACAGAAAAATAAGCAACATCAAAAAGGAGAAAATGACTATGATAAAAGTATATAAAACTCAAGATAGGTTTGTTATAGAAAATGATCTAATTTGCTTTCTTTGGAGAATAGATTCTTCTTCTAAAGAAAAGAGAGGATTTTACCCCGTCTCGCTTTTTTATAAGCCAACAAAGGAAGAATTCTTAGATAAAGAGAATTTCTCCTGGTTTTTGATGTACTTGAATGATCGCCAAGTGGACAGTAAAAATTGGAGATTTTGTCACTACACTACACGGACCATTTCCAACGAGAGAAAGGAAGCAATAATTACCCTGAGGGGAAAGAGGGATACCTTTCTTAGGGGGACAAATATCAAGCTCTTCATCCAGATTATGGAAAACAGCCCTCTTCTCCGCTTAAAATTGCAAATAGTAGGCTCACCTGAAAATACACTTTTTCTCACTAGACAAGGAGGAAAACCCTACCTGAAATTTCCCTCACTTACCTTTGCCCCTTTCGGCTATAGTTATATAGGTAGAGAAATTAATCTTTCTCAATGGGATTCTACCTTTCACATGTATCGTCCCCTTCAAAGAATTGTTTCTGCTGATAACCTCAGGAAGGGTTCTTCGTTTAAAGGACCTCTCTTTATTCTTTGTGACTCTGAGAGAAAAAAGGGGCTTATTTTAAGCTATGAACATGGCTCCACAGATCCGGAGAGCTTTTTAGAATTTTTCATCCAGGAGAAAAAAAAGAACGCCCTCCAAATGAGCCTGGAGGCAAAAAAGGGAGTATACTTTCATCATCAGCCTATTACTAGAGAAAGATGCTTTGATACTGTATGGATGGAATTAGGGCCATATGCAGGCAATCTGACAGAAGCAAAAAAAGTTTTCTGGGATTTTCTTTATCGAGGGATTGGTGAAAATTCCGCTACAAGAAGACCATATATTTATTATAACACCTGGAGCTTACAACAGGCTTTTATGGAAAAGGGGAAATCGCCGCTCTTACCCATCAATGAAGAAAGAATTTTAAAAGAAATAGAAACTTGTCACGAGATAGGGGTGGATGTCTTTGTTATTGATGTGGGT
>QMPZ01000196.1 GCA_003648815.1 Candidatus Aerophobota bacterium
CCATCATCTTCCCCTTTAAGCTGACCTTTCAAAGCGGATGCGGGGATCCACCCACACCAGAAGAAGGTCCGAGATGAAGGTTCCCACCACGGTCAGAAAGGTCAGGAACATGACGGTGCTTCCGGCGAGGTACATGTCCTGAGCCATAAGCGCACGGAAAAGAAGGGGTCCTGTGGTGGGAAGGCTGAGTACTATAGCCGTGATGGTCTCTCCGGAGACGATGGCGGGAAGCGTCCAGCCTATGGTGCTGATTATGGGATTAATGGCCACCCTTACCGGATACTTGAAGAGAAGCCTTCTTTCCTCAACCCCCTTTGCCCGGGCGGTGATGACGTACTGCTTTCTGAGCTCGTCCAAAAGGCACCCCCTCATGACGCGGATAAGTCCGGCAGTACCTGCTGTGCCGATGACGATTATGGGGATGGGAAGATGAGCTAACATATCGATGAACTTATTTACACTCCAGGGTGCTGTTAAATATTGGGGTGAGAAAAGACCCCCTACACTCAAGCCAAAGTATTTGTAAAACATGAACATCAATATCAAGGCGAGGAGAAAATTTGGAGTGGCCAAACCGGCAAAGCCGACGACGGTAAAGGCATAATCACCAACCGAATACTGGTGGGTTGCCGAGTAAATTCCTATGGGTATGGCCACGACATAGGTAAAGACGAGGGTAAAGAGGGAAATCATCACCGTTAAGGGAAGGCGCTCAGCCAACAGTTCACTTACCGGCTTATAGTTGTATTGAAAAGATTGCCCCATATCCCCGTGGAGCATCTTCCACATCCACTTAAGATATTGAGCATATAGGGGTAGATCCAAACCGTACTGTTTCCTTAATGCTGCAATTCGAGCTTCATCAACAGATGCTCCACTTTGAGCCAATTGCCTGATATAGGAGGTCAGGTAATCGCCTGGAGGAAGCTGAATGATGATGAAAGCAACAACTGAAGTTACCGCTAAGACAATAAACATATAAATAAGTCGACGAAGGACATAGTAGAACATTTTCTTCACGAAGTCTAAAAGAGGTCCCTGCCCGATAAACGGGCAAGGACCTCTTTTTTTATTTTACTACCTTTCCTGACTGGGAAGAAGTGGGTGCTTCAAGAAATATTGTTCCGGTTTTTGAGGTAATGTCCAGAAATAGTCCCAACCTAACACAGCTTTCTCAGGAACATTCCGCAGGTTATTTCTCACTATAACAGGATGAGGAGCAAGACCTACAGTACCAATTGTCCAAAGGTTTTCCGCTTGAGAACGTAAAATTTCCTTACCTAAGCGAATCCTCTCCTCCTCATCCATGGTAACCTGCATCCTTTCATACCGCTCTATATTCTTTTTCGCTTCCTCCGGAGGCTCTTCTCCTTCCTCTCCTCTGGTTACATACCACTGAGCCCATAACGGAGCCCAGGTACATTCCCATCCATGTCTCATAGGAACAAACCAGAAGGGTTCTGTATCGAAAAGAAACCCACATCTATCCGCATGCCACAGACCCATTTGAACCTGATTTCCTACATAACGCACCGAATCCAGTTCTCCACTGATTACTTTTACCCGCAAGTCAATTCCAATTTTCTTCCAGTATTCCTTAACGAGTTCCGTAGTAGGAGTTTTAGGTGTTTCCATTTCGCAATATTCAAGTATTATGGTTAATCTTTTACCATCGGGACGCAGACGATACTCATGATTTTCATCCCACTTCAGTCCCATCTCATCCAAGAGTCGATTGGCCTCTTCAGGATCATACTGGGCATAAGCCTTAGCAAATTCCTCCTCATAATACTCAGATTGAGGAATAACCGTTGTTTGGCGAGGTACTGCTAACCCAAAGTAGATAGCTTCGTTAATATCTTCACGATCTATAGCTAACGATAAAGCTCGCCGAAATCTAACATCACGGAAGATATCACGAAGAACTAGATCCTTCTTGTAGGTTTGATTGGGCTGATAACAAACATCCACGCCCTGAACTCTCTGCCAGAGAAGCACACGGTAGTTGCCTTTTTCTGCACTTTCTTTATAGAGAGGTAGATTCCTCAGCTCTGTCTGCATGCCAGCCAGATCAACCTCTCCTGCCACTATCTTCGCATTATAGGTTTCTCTGTCCGCTACTGCACTGACGACAATCCTATCAATATAGGGAAGCTGATTGCCAGCAGGATCTACCTTCCAGTAATAGGGATTTCTTTCTGCTACTATATAATTAGGTCCCTTCTCTTTAAGAACAAAGGCTTTAAGGGTAGGAGCATTAGGATCCGCCTGCGCTCCAAGAGCACCACCGAGATTTGACTTTTGCTGGAAAAGTTGCCACCAGTGTTCAAAGCCACTTTTCTTCGCCATCTCATCTGCCTCTGGATTGTACTTTATGTGATACTTCTTCAAATAGTGCGCGGGTAAGAAGAAACTGGTCACACCACCACCCCAATGAGCAAGACCCTTGATTATCATCGGATATGGTTTAGCAAAATTCAACTGGACTGTATAGTCATCTATTTTTTTCATTTCCATAAGTTTGCCACCAGGACACCAAGCTTTTGGTAAAACAGGGGTAAGATCCTTGTTCTGAAGAACATCTTCATACCAGAACATTATGTCATCAGCGGTGAAAGGAGCCCCATCTGACCACCTCATTCCCTTTCTTAAGTACAAAGTTAGAACCTTTCCATCCTCTGAGAACTTATAATCCTTAGCAATATTAGGAGCTACTCCACCCTCAGTTATTCGGAGCATCCTCTCGGCAGCCATCTCAAGTTCTTCATAATGACGAGGTCCTGGATAAGCTTCGTGAAGCGTTCCACCGTACTGGCCAATTTCTTCCACTACTTCGACCACTAAAGGTTCCTCAGGTAGTCTTTCCTCCACTGGCGGAAGCTCTCCTGCTGCTACTTTCACCCTTAACATAGGAGCTTCATTATACTTTGCTGCTAAGGCTGAGACCGTTCCTATAAGACACACAGCTATGCTTACTAGTATCACCATTACTTTACGCATCATTTTTGCCTCCTATTATTCTTTGCGGAAAATCTCTACAGGAGAAAATAATTTTCAGATTTCTTTGTTGAAAAACTTCCTTCCCCCAACTTAAAGGGCCTATTTACCTTCCTAATCCCACCACCTCCTTCTGGCCCTCATTTTAGCTTATTCCCTTTAAAATAAAAGACCTGATTACCATTAACCTAATTATAG
>QMPZ01000197.1 GCA_003648815.1 Candidatus Aerophobota bacterium
CTCTTAAAGCCTTCCATGTCAAGGCCCTGTACATAGCTCCTGTATCCAGATATAGGTAACCCAACCTCTGTGCGAGAAGCCGAGCAGCGGTGCTTTTTCCTGCAGCAGCCGGCCCATCGATAGTAATGATTGGTCCTCTATCCTGCTGAGGAGAGAATTTTCTGTAGGCTTCCAAGGAATTCCTCATTTTGCTTTCTTGTCCCAATGGTCACCCTTATGTACTCCGAAAGGTCGTATCCTGCCATTCCTCTCACAATTATTCCTCTTCTAAGAAGAGCTTGTTCAATTTTCCCTGCCCCTTTCCCTATCTTAATCAGGATAAAATTAGCCTGTGTAGGAATAAAGGAAAGCCCTAATTTCCTCAGACGGGAATAGAGAAATTCTTTCTCCTCTTCAACTAACTTCCTGCTCCTTTTAACCTGATCCTCATCCTCTAAGCTCGCCAGAGCCGCAACCTGAGCTAAGGAGTTCACGTTAAAGGGGGAGCGAGCTCTATTAAGCACAGCAATAATTTCTTTTTTAGCAATTCCGTATCCCACCCTCAGCCCAGCCAGACCATAAATCTTAGAAAAGGTACGCAGAATAATAACATTCCTTTCCTCCTTTACAAAGTCCAGCGTTTGAGGATAGCCAGGATCATCTACATACTCATAATAAGCCTCATCAAATATGACCAGGATATGCGGTGGTAGCTTGTCTAAGAAATCCCTCACCTCATCTTCTTTTACAATGGTTCCCGTGGGGTTATTGGGATTGTCGATGAAGATAAGCCTCGTCTTAGAGGTGATGGCCTCTTTCATCTTTTTCAGGTCCAGCCTGAAATCCTTCAAGGAAACGGAGATGACCTTGCCTCCGCTTAGCTGAGCGTCTATGCTGTACATTAAAAAAGAAGGATCCCCTATTATTACCTCCTCCCCTTCTCGAAGAAACACTCGAGTTATCAAAGAGACAATTTCATCCGAGCCATTTCCTAAAATTATGTTTTCCCTCTCCAACCCAAGTTTTTCCGAAAGAACCTTTCTGAGACGCCAGCCTCCTCCATCTGGATAAAGGTTAACCTGGGCAGCATATTCTTTGATAGCTTGAATTGCCTTTGGCGAAGGACCTAATGGATTTTCGTTGGAGGCAAGCTTGATGACTTTTTTAAGCCCAAGTTCTCTTTTTACTTCTTCAATGGGCTTGCCCGGTACATAGGGCTTAATCCTTAAGATGTAAGGTGGGATTGAAATCTGAGGTAAATTTTCTCGACCCATCTGATTTTCCTTCTCATTCACAAACAGCCCCTTTGCTGGATGAGCTTACCAGTTGACTGTAGCGGGCTAAATAGCCCTCTTTTATCTTGGGAGAGGGGCTTTTCCAATTTCGCTTTCTCTTTTCCAGTTCCTCCTTTGACAAATTTACCTCCAACTTTCTTCCAGGGATATCGATCAATATCTCATCTCCATCCTTTAACAGAGCAATAGGTCCTCCTTCTGCTGCTTCAGGACAAATATGACCAATACAAGGACCTCTTGTTCCTCCTGAAAAGCGTCCATCAGTGATCAGGGCCACCGACTCCATTAGTCCCATACCCGCTACCGCTGAAGTAGGAGAGAGCATCTCTCTCATCCCTGGTCCTCCCTTAGGACCTTCGTAGCGGATGACGATAACCTCACCTGAGCTTATCCTTCCTCCGTAAATAGCTTCAATAGCTTCTTCTTCACTATCAAAGACCTTAGCTCTTCCTTTGAATTTCCTCATTTTCTCGCTTACGGCAGATTGTTTTACTACCGCCCCTTCAGGAGCTAAGGAACCGTAAAGGATGGCTATTCCCCCTTCCCTATGATATGGGTTGGTAAGATCCCTGATCACCTCATTATCCAAGACCTTCCCTTTTTGCGCGATCGCACTCAGAGGCTTTCCGGATACTGTGGGATGATCAGAGAGCCTATCCTTAAGTACGCTTAAAAGAGCAGGAATTCCTCCCGCCCATTCCAGGTCCTCCATGAAATGATCACCCCCCGGACGAAGGTTGACCAAATGAGGAGTCTCTCTTCCTATCTCATCAAATACGGTGAGGGGTAGCTCAACCTTAGCCTCATGAGCGATAGCTATCAGATGCAGGATGGTATTTGTGGACCCTCCTAAAGCCATATCCACACGTATGGCGTCCTCAAAGGCCTCCCTGGTTAATATATCTCGAGGAAGAAGCTGTTTCCTGATCAGCTCTACAACTTTTCTTCCGCTTTCATAGGCAATTCTCTTTTTCTTTGCTGAAATTGCTAAGGATGTGCCACATCCGGGCAAGCTCATTCCCAGAACTTCTGTAAGACAGGCCATGGTATTTGCCGTATACAGGCCCTGACAGGAGCCCACTCCCGGACAGGCCTCCATCTCCAGAGACCGAAGCTCCTCTTCATCCATCTCCCCTTTTTTGAACTTTCCCACTACCTCAAAGGAATCCCTCACGTAGGAAAGCCTCCTTCCTCTAAACCTTCCCGAAAGCATGGGACCAGCTGTAACTACGATGGAGGGGATGTTAAGGCGGGCGGCGGCCATTAACATACCCGGAGTTATCTTATCGCAGTTGGTGAGCAAGACCAGACCATCGAAACAGTGAGCCCGAGCTATGGACTCAATGGAATCAGCAATTAGTTCCCTTGAGGGGAGGGAATATTTCATTCCTGAGTGTCCCATGGCAATTCCATCGCAGATAGCCGGAACTCCGAAGACGAAAGGATAACCTCCTTCCGATTCTACCCCTCTTTCTATAAACCTTTCCAGATCCCGCATCTGGATGTGACCGGGAACCACATCGCTAAAGCTCGATGCGATTCCGACAAAAGGTTTATCTAAAGCACTTCTTGGCATTCCCGTGCTGTAAAGAAGAGCTCGATGTGGAGTCTTCTCCACTCCCTTTTTTATCGTATCACTTCGCACTCTCTTTCTCCTTATCACAAAAATTGCCTCACTGGCTAACCACTGCTACATCTGGTGGAGGCAGGGGGAGTCGAACCCCCGACCTCGTCCACGCCAAGGACGCGCTCTCCCAACTGAGCTATGCCCCCACTTTAACCTCCTCGAGAAGGAAAAAATTAGTCTACCCTTTTAGCATCAGCCCACAACCTCTCCAACTGATAAAATTGTCTTGCCTCTTCGGAAAAGATATGCGCTATCACTCCCCCGAAGTCCAGAAGAATCCATCGAGAATCC
>QMPZ01000198.1 GCA_003648815.1 Candidatus Aerophobota bacterium
AATACAACCCTCCTTAAGACCCTTAATGGAGGAAGTGGAGTAGGTTCGGTAGTCGGAGATGACTTTCAGATACAACAGCGAGACGGCACCACCTTCAATGTGGACATAAGCGGAGCCCAGACCGTTCAGGATGTCATCAACCTCATAAATAGTGCTACGGGAAATACAGCCGTAGTTGCCTCGCTTGACAGGGAGGGAAACGGCATACTTTTGACCGACTTCTCTGATGGAACTGGTAATTTAACCGTAAATAGTTTAAATTCCAGTCCTGCTGCCTCCGACTTAGGGATATTGAAAAGCATCTCCTCCAATACCCTTGAAGGAGATGACCTGAATCCCCAGTATATTGCCCGCTGCACAAAGCTGAGCGAGCTGAATCAGGGAAAGGGAGTTTATGCAGGTAAGATCAAGATAACCGACAAGGCGGCAAATAGCCAGGTAATAGACCTATCAGGTGCCGAAACCATAGGGGATGTGCTGGATGCCATAAATTCTGCCTCATCTATCCAGGTTTTGGCCCAGATTAACTCAAGTGGGAACGGGATAGAGATTTTGGATCAGAGTGGCGGCACAGGGGTTCTTAAGGTGGAGGAAGCAGGGGGAAGCACTGCCAGGGACCTTAATATCCTGGGCAGCACCGATGGTTCCTCAATTGATGGTAGCTTTGAAACTATTATCGAGATAACCGATGAAAATAGCACCCTGCAGGGGATAAGGGATGCCATAAATGATATGGATGCACCTGTTAAGGCAAGCATCGTAAATGATGGCACGGAGGTCAACCCTTATCACCTTTTCATCGCCAGTTCTCACAGTGGCTCAGCGGGCAGGATGATCGTCGATCCTGAGCTGAGCGGGGGAAAGGAGTTGGAATTTAGCTCGGTCAGTCAACCCCAGGATGCGGTGCTCCTTTTGGGAGAGAAAAATCCTCTTCTGATCACCGAAAGTTCTAACACCATAGATGAGGCCATAGCCGGACTCACGCTCAACCTGTTAAGCGCTGATCCTGCAAAAACAGTCCAGGTTGATGTGTCGGCTGATCTGGAGAGCATAAAACAGGACATCATCAACTTCATCGACTCCTACAATGAGATAATGGACTTCATCAACACCCAACAAAGCTACGACGCTGACACGCAACAGACAGGAGGAGTCTTATTCGGCGATGTAAATTTAATGAATATCCGGAATGATTTGAGAAATTCTGTGACCGATCCCATAGAGGGCTCGGGTTCCATCACCTCCATATTCCAGATAGGAGTAAACGTTGACCTTACGGGGAAACTGGTCCTTGATGAATCGAAATTGGATGAAGTCTTAAACAATGACCTTGAAGGGGTAAAAAACCTTTTCGCTGCTTCAAGCAACGTCGCCTTAGATTCCTTTGGTGGGACGGCTTATGCCTCCTCGGAGTATAGCAGCGATTTCAATGTGGAGAGCGTCAACAATGGAAATACCTCTTCTGATAGCTGGGGAAGTCCAGGGGGAGGATGGAATGACGGAACTGATGGCGTATTTCCTGACTATCTCTGGATAAACTTTGATAAGTTGAGAAATCTGACCCAGGTGAAAATTTATACCCTGGACTCGGCCACTTATCCTGCCTCTCAATACGGAATAAAGGATTATGAACTGCAATATTTAATCCCAGGAGGGAACCCTAACAATGACGGTGATTGGAAGACTTATACCACCGTGACGGATAACACCGAGGGGATGATAACCCATTATCTGGGAAACATCGTCACTCAGGGCATTCGGCTCAAGATAAACGACAGCAACGACGGAAGATACTCCCGCGTCATTGAGCTTGAAGCTTATGAGGAGACGGGAATAGCTGGAAGGGTAAAAAATTACCTGAGCTCCATCACCGATGCTACAGAAGGACTAATCGCCTACATAGAGGATAGCATTCAAAATCAAAACGAGGATTATCAGAATCGAATTGAGGCTCAGGAAAAGCTTTTGGAGATAAAGGAGGAGATTTTGCGAAGGCAGTTTACCCAGATGGAAGAATATCTGGCTCAAATGCAATCCCAGAGCGCCTGGTTGGCTATGCAGATAAGCTCCCTTTACAGTTCCTCAAGCGCAGGCTAAGCCTGCAGCTACCATAGTTTTCATTTTTCACCATAAGGAGGAGTTTTGATGAGGCAGTCGGACCTGTTGAGGAAATATCGGGAAATGGAGATTATGACCAGCTCTCCAGCAAAGTTAATTCTTCTCCTCTACGATGAGGCAATTAAGTGTTTGATCCAGGCCAGGACAAAAATAGAAGAGAAGCACATAGAGGAGAGCCATCACTTGCTTTTAAAGGCGCAGAGAATCATCAGGGAACTTATGCGTTCCTTGAACTTAGAGGTTGGCGAGATGGCCACGCGCTGGTACAGATTATACGAGTATATTCACGACAGGTTAATCCAGGCCAACCTCACCAAGAAGCCAGATATACTCGAGGAGGTATTGGAACTTCTTCAGCCTTTAAGAGAGGCATGGAATAAGGCAATGGAGGAGGTCAATGAAAATCGTAATTGATGGCTATGAGGACCTGGTCATGCCGGAGGGCGACGAGACGCTGGGCCAGCTACTCGTCGAGCTCGAAAAGTGGATAAAGGATAACAAAAGGGTTATCGTTCAGATCAGGCTTGAGGGAAAACCGCTTTCGAAAAAGGAAAAGGAAGCTCTCTTGCAGAAGAAGGTCAGCGAATTTAAAGTTCTGGAGCTTTTCACCGCCAATCCCTGGCAGTGGGCCATAAGTTCGCTAAGTCAGATGAGAGAATACCTTCCCGAAATAGCTATGGATATGGAGAAGGTCAGCCTCCTCATCCAGAAAGGAGATTATAAAAAGGCCTTTTCTCTTTTGGATAGCTGCATAAACTTATGGAATTGGGTCAATGAAAACCTTGAGAAGATAGAGAAGACCTTTGCTCTCGATTATACCCAGATTCTCTTTAAAAGAGGAAGGTTAATAGATAAGATAAGGGAATTTCTGGAGCTTATCGAGGAGACCAACAGGGCTCTTAAGAACAGTGATTTTTTGACCGTAGCCGATATCTTGGAATATGAGCTTGCTCCTCGCATAAGAGAGGAGCAGGAGATAGTAGGAGAGATAGCTGAGTTGCTTAAACAGCAGATGAACTGAGAGGTAAGCTG
>QMPZ01000199.1 GCA_003648815.1 Candidatus Aerophobota bacterium
AAGTTAGGAACATTAAAAAAGATAGATGATTACACTATCAAATTTTCATTTTCTGAACCTTACCCTACAATACTCGAGGAACTTGTTTGGTATAACTGTGGCCTGCCTAAACACTACTTAAAGCAATTTCACCCTAAATACACTTCCATAGATAAAATAAAGAAGATGATGAAAGAGAGAGGTTTCAATCTATGGATAAATCTTTTCAGTGACAGAACTAACTGGCTTAATAATCCAGGATGTCCACAAATAGATGCTTGGATACCACAGAATACAATAGATAGACCAGTGCAAGTTTTCGAGCGGAATCCCTATTACTGGAAGATTGATACTAAGGGAAACCAGCTTCCTTATCTTGATTATATAAAGCGAACTTTAGTATCCGATACAGAGGTTTTATTACTCAAAGCCACTGCTGGTGAAGTTAGTCTCCAAAGTAGACGAATAAGAGGTTTACCCAACTACACTTTAGTGATGCAAAATCGAAAAACTGGTGATTATCGAGTAATAAGATGTCTCTCTTTAGGGAAAAATTTCGGAACGATTTATTTTAATTTTCACTCTAAGGATCCTGTTCTTCGTAAGCTCTTCCGTGACAGGAGGTTCCGTATTGCTTTATCGATAGCTATAAATAGAGAAGAAATAAGCGGAGTTCTATATTCGGGATTTGCTGTGCCTTCTCAAGCACTTTGTGCGAAGGGTAGCCCATGGTATGAAGAGACATTCGCTAAACTCTATACTGAATATGATCCAAAGAAGGCTAACGCCCTCCTGGATGAGATAGGGCTAAAGTGGGATAAAAATCATGAGTATCGTCTTCGCCCCGATGGGAAGCGATTAAGGCTTATAAATCTTGTAAATTTAAGCTGGCCAGCTGAAAATGTGGATATACAGCAAATCATAAAAGAAAACTGGAAAAAGATAGGGGTAGAAGTAGCAATTAAACCAGTAATGAGAGATCTCTGGAGCACACGAGTAAGTGGAGCTGAACATGAGATAGCTTCTTATCAAATGAGAATGGGGTCTTGTGGATTTTCTCCTCTGAGAAGCGAGTATGTTTTCCCTAAGAGTCCTCAGATTCATTGGTGCCCAATGTGGGGCCGATGGTTTGCTACTAACGGCAAAGCAGGCGAAGAACCTCCTGAGGAAGTAAAGAAGCTGATGGAAATTTATAATAAAGCCCTAAAGACAGTCTCTTCTCGGGAAAGAATCGCTTTGCTTAAGCAAGCAGTACGTATGTTCGCTGAGAATCTGTGGGTAATAGGTGTTGTACAAGAGGCTCCTCAGGCAGAATTCTGTATAGTTAAGAACAATTTCAGGAATGTGCCCGAACCTCTGCCTTACGGTGTAACACCATGGTGTCATACAGCACAGTTCTTCATTAGGAAGTAGAGTAGTGTGGAAAGCCTATTGTCTTCGCTTCCGAGATTTTTTTGTTGAGGGGAAAATCTTCTCTCACTCAGGGAATACGGCTTCCCCGGTGTTAGACGCTGCTAGCTGGAAATTAAAGAAGGTATTCCAAAGTATCGTTTTATCCATTGTCAAGGGACAAAAATCTTAATTTCTATCACACAGCTGTGAAGTAAACTCAATGTTTATTATCCTCCCTTACAATGGTGTTTTTTCTCACATCGTAAGGGAGGATATGAATTATTTAAGGATTGAGTCATACCGTTCAAATTCGTAACAGGAGCTAATTTTAGTTTAATTTTTGCTCAGAAAGTGCCAAACAAAGTATTGGAAATGTGGAAAACTATTTCCTCTTTCTAGAGGTCTTGCAGGAAAGAAGATAGCATTATGTCTGGTAATCAATGCTCTTTGTCAATGAGGAAAAATGCTATCCTCTCTTCTCAAAGAAGGGAAGACAAAATGAGACCATCTTGAGGAAACTACTGCATGCAAGCTTTCCAAATTCGTTAAGGATATGATAAAAAACATACTTCAGAGCTTGATGAAGGAGGAGAGGCTAATTTATCTTGAGGAGCATCCTGTAAAGGAGATGGCTTTTACGCTCGCTCTTTGAAAGCTGAGTTGAGTTTCTTTCCTCGGGTAAGAGAAAGTAGCTTTAGGCCATCTTGCTTTCCTCTTAAAAGATACATCCCTAGATCTGAAGGAGGTTATCGTCGCCATGTATAAAGGAGGACTTAGCATAAGGGATATCTCAAAGTTCTTGGAAAGTCTATATGAGACTCGTTCATCTTTTGCTGGGATAACCAGGCTCTACCTTTGTCCTGAAGGAGGAGATAGAGACCTAAAGATAAGAGCTTCTATATACACCAAACATTACTTGAAAGGGCGAACAAAAAGATAAAGAGAAGAACCAAGACCATAGAGGTCTTCCCTTATGTAAAGACCATAAAAAGATCCTCTACCTTATCATCTCTACAGAGCTAAATGGGAAGTGGAGCAGGAGGATCCATAGAGGGCTCATCAAGACAAAGCCTATAGTGAAAGATGGAAAGGAAAGATTTGTTCAGACACAATACTTGACACTATATGGGAAAGAATAGACTACGTCGTCAAATAAGGAGGTAAGTTATGGAAAGATTTACTGAAAGAGTAAAAACCTTCGCAAAAGAGATGGGAGCAAATTTAGTAGGTATTGCTCCAATAGAGCGATTTAAGAATGCTCCGGAGAAGATGAGCCCCCAAGGGCTTCTACCAGAAGCAAAATCAGTAGTAGTGGTGGCAGTTCATCATTTGGACGCAGCTATTGAATTGGGTGGTGAGCCAACTCCCCATGACTTTGGACCCTACGCAACACAAAGCAGTACTATGAATCCTAAGCTAGATTCGATTACTTTTCATATAGCTAAATTTCTGGAAAAGAATGGATATATTGCGCTACCTATCCCTGTAACTAACTTATGGAGATATAGACCTTATAAAGATTTAAGAATAAGTTTTGCTCCTGATTTAGCACACAGGTATGCAGCGGTAGCTGCAGGATTAGGCGAGATAGGTTGGAATGGCTTATTCCTATCACCAGAATACGGCCCTCGACAGCGGGTTAGTTCGGTAATTACAAATGCTCCTTTAAAACCTGATCCGATGTATAATGGACCCGCATTATGTGACCGATGTATGGAATGTGTTAAAGCTTGCCCTACAGGAGCTTTAAAACCTGAAGTCTTAAAA
>QMPZ01000200.1 GCA_003648815.1 Candidatus Aerophobota bacterium
CAGAGTTCTAAGTCCTCAAATTAACAATTATATGCGAAAGGAAACCAGAGAAAAGGTTTTAAGGGCTATTGAGGAGCTTGATTACAGACCTGATATAAGGGCCCAGAGTCTAAGGGGAATGAGGACAAGGATAATAGGGCTTGTGATGCCCGATGCTCTTAATCCATTTTACCAGGAGTTGGCCTATGTCCTCGAAGAGATTTGTTACAGGGAAAGATACGGACTTCTTGTCTGCAGTTCTAAAAATAGTCCTACAAGAGAGCTTACCTATATAGATCTTTTAGAAAGACAGAAGGTAGATGGAATAATTTTAAGCACCGTGGGTCTGAACGAGACAAAACTCAACAGTTTGACGAAAAGAGGGATCCCTATAGTCCTGGTGGATAGAGATGTACCTGGCGCTGATATTCCTGTGATGTTTACCAATAACTACATGGGAGGATGCCAGGCTACCCAGTACCTGATAGATCTTGGACACAAAAAAATCGCCTGTATCACAGGAGAGATGAACACCTTATCCAGTATAAATAGATTAAAGGGTTACTACGATACCCTGCAGAAAAACGGCTTAGAGATTGATAAAAAATTAATTAAGAAGGGAAAACTTACCTTTAAGGACGGTTATAGACTAATGAAAGAGCTTTTAAGAAAATCAGGTGATGATTTTACGGCGGTATTTTGTGTAAATGATATTGTGGCTCTTGGTGCTATGCGGGCTATTCAGGAAAAGGGTAAAAATGTCCCCTCTGATTATTCGGTAATTGGCTTTGACAATATATCCCTTTCCTCAATCAGTAATCCTCCATTAACTACCATTGCTCAGCCAATAAAGGAGATTGCTCAGGCAGCATTTAAAACAATAAAAAGAGCAAAAAGACAGGGCTCATTGAAAAAGAAGGAACATAAGTTCTGGGATACAAAGCTAATAGTAAGGGAATCCTGCAGGAAAATAGGTTAACTTTAACCTGGATTGGGAACTGGTAAAATTTTTCTGGGTAAGGGAGGCTTTAGCTTCCCAATAGCTTTTAATCTTCGTTTCACAAAGGGTGATTGAAGTCACCTTTACCCATTAAGAGGTATTTTTCACTGACAACAAAAGTACTCTGAAAAATAGTATGAAAAGGAGTTACATATGGCTAAAATGAAAAGTGTGGTTTTATCTGCGAAATGGGAGCCAAAACCTGATTTCAAGTTAGGTCCAAAGGATATAGAGGGAAAACTTACCTATCTTGGAAGTCAGGTCTGGAAAAATCCCACTCTTCAGGTGGTGGAAAAGGATGTTCCTGATATTGGGGATACCGAGGTTTTGATTAAGGTAAAAGCCTGTGGAATATGTGGAAGTGATGTGCATATGGCTCAATACGATGAGGAAGGGTATATCTTCTATCCTGGTCTTACTGCCTTTCCCTGCACCTTAGGACATGAATTCTCAGGAATAGTAGCTAAAGCGGGGAAAAAAGCTATTAACAAAAGAACTGGAAAACCTTTTGAGGAAGGTGAGGCAGTTACATCAGAGGAGATGCTCTGGTGCGGGAGTTGTCGTCCCTGTGCTGATGGTTATCCCAATCACTGTGAAAGGCTACAGGAGCTGGGTTTCACCTGTGATGGTGCATTTGCCGAGTATGTTAAGGTAGATGCCAGATATATATGGAGTCTGGAGGAGTTAAGGAAAAGTTATTCAGGTGATGACATATTTTTAGCCGGCAGTCTGGTTGAGCCAACTTCAGTTGCCTATAATGCGGTTATAGAAAGAGGTGGAGGTATTCGCCCCGGAGATAACGTGGTTATCTTAGGAGGAGGACCAATTGGACTTGCAGCAATAGCTATTTTGAAAAGAGCAGGGGCAGCCAAGGTGATTTTATCAGAACCTTCAACCTCAAGGGCAAATATGGGAAAGAAGATGGGGGCAGATTACATAATTAATCCCTTAAAAGAGAACTTTGTTGAAAAAGTTTTACAGATAACCGGGGGAATGGGAGCAAAACTATACCTTGAGGCTACAGGTCTTCCTGATAAGGTTTTCCCTGATATTGAGCAGGTTATCTGGCAAGGGAAAGAGATCAACAGTACCGTGGTAATTGTGGCAAGATCACCTAAAAAGATCCCTGTTACAGGGGAGGTATTTCAGGTAAGGAGGGCATCTATTGTAGGATCTCAAGGGCACTCTGGACATGGAACTTTCCCCAGGGTAATTAGTTGTATGGCATCGGGTATGAATATGATACCTTTAATTACCAAAAAAATAAGTCTGGATGAAGTTCCTGAGAATATAATAATGCTTCAAACTAACCGTGAGGAGTGCAAGATTACAGCAGTTATTGATTGAGGGGAGAAAATGGAAAGAAAAATTGGCAACTCCATGGGCTCTCTGGGTATCCAACGGAAACCGGCCTCGCCAGAGTTTGGTATCACTTCTAACTTTACTGCAGCTCGGCCTCCCGCTTTTTGGCTGTGCAATTTATTAGTGAAGGGCAAACTCATCTGCTCGCCAAAAAGAGGGTTTCCTTAAGGATACCCAGGAGCCCTTTAGAAAGTAGTGTGAAAAAAGATTAGTTAGTGTGGATTAAATTTGAGAGGAGAAAATGGAAAGAAAAATGTTAGCGGCCGTATTTGAAGGGGAAGGGAACCTGATTTTAAAAGAGGTCCCTGTTCCTGAGGTTAAAAAATCAGATGATGTACTTCTTGAGGTGGAAGCTGCCAGCATCTGTGGTACAGATGTCCATATTCTGGAAGTTCCCCCCGGACATCCTGCAAATAAGGGGGTGATTCTCGGTCATGAATATACAGGAAAGATATTAGAGGTGGGAGATGCTGTAACAGCTTTTAAACAGGGTGACAGGGTAGTAGTTGATCCTAATATTACCTGTGGGAGTTGCATCTACTGTAAGATGGGTATGCCTAATATGTGTGAGAGGATGACCACCCTTGGGATATTTATCAACGGTGGGTTTGCCAGATACAGTCTTGTTCCGGCAAAAACTTTACACCTTATATCCTCTGATTTACCAGCAGAGCTTGCCGTATTTGCAGAGCCCTTATCCTGTGTTGTTAATGCAACTGGAAAGCTTAAGGTTCAACCTGGAGAAAATGTGGTTATTTTAGGAGCAGGGCCAATAGGACTTTTATTTACCC
>QMPZ01000201.1 GCA_003648815.1 Candidatus Aerophobota bacterium
CCATGTAAATAAGCCGGCGAATAATATAGGATAGCATCTTTTCCTCTCTCCCTCAGTCCCCCTGGCGAGAGGGACTGAGGGCTTTCTATTTTACTTAGAGAGATAATATTGGGCTGGAAGTGTGTAGTTTTGGAACCAGTTAGTGAACGAAGCATAACCAGTTTCGGGAACATTTCGCAGATAGTTTTTCACCGCGCAAGGTGCTGGAATATCGCCGCCCACCGTGCCAATACCCCACAGGTTAGTAGTCCACAGGCGACTAAGCTCATGTGATAATTCTATCTTTTCCTGCTCCGAGGCAGCGTTACGAAATTCCTCTACCAATTCAAAATACCTTATTACATCCTCAGGTACTCCCTCTTTTTCTGCCTTTGCTCGTCCTCCTGTCGCATAAGCATCCGCCCATGGCTTGCACCATATAATATGGAAATCTGATATTAATCCCTCATTGATGACCTCCATCCAGTGACAACATATAGATACTTTATTCGCCGGGAAACGAGACCAGAAGAGGGCAGTACTTGAGAAATCAAAGTCGACTTTTATCCCAATTTTTTCCCAATAGCTCCTTACTAACTTTGCCGTAGCTATAGTTGGTGTCTGTGGTTCAGAGTACCCCTCAATTTTTACAAAGAGTATTTTACCATCGGGTCGCAATCGGTAGGTATGTTCTTTATTCCATTTTAGCCCCATCTCGTCCAATAACTGATTCGCTTTTTCCGGATCATATTCAGCACAGTACTTCCAATATTTAGGTACATAGTACTTAGAACCGGGTGGAACGGCACACTGGCCAGGTGTTCCCTTTCCAAAGTACAAGAGTTTGTTGATTTCCTCCCGATTGATAGCCAAGGACAATGCTTTTCTAAATCTTAAATCCTGGAGAATTTTCCTCAAAATCGGATCCTCATGTACTTGGTAGGGGAAGTAAGTTACTGCTGAATAGCATGGCTTTTTCCAAAGCCTGACCTTATAATTACCTTTCTCTTCGTTTTTCTTAACAACGGGATAATCTTCTAAGGTTAGGCTAGCCAAAGCCAAATCGGTCTCTCCACCGATTACCGACATTTTGTAGGCCTCACGATTTGCTGTCGCTCTAACTTCTATCCGGTCAACATAGGGAAGCTGATTCCCAGCAGTGTCTATTTTCCAATAATAGGGATTGCGTTCAAAAACAGCATGATCAGTTGTTATCTTCTTCACTATCCAGGGCTCTAAGCTGGGTCCACGGTTAGCAGCTACACTTGTCCACTTTCCATGTTGTTTGAACAGCTGATACCAGTAATCAAAACCCTCCTCCTTTGCAAGCTCGTTTGCCTTTGGATTATACTTTATATGATACTTCTTTAGATAGTGTTTAGGCTCAAAAATTCTAGTATCACTAGGGGGAGCAAGTACTTTTCTTGGGAACGAGTAATAGGGATGAGAGTACAAAAATTTAACTGTGTAATCATCCACTTTTTCCACCCTAACCAGCTCTCCTGCCTGGGTGAGATCCTTGGGTTTAACCGGGGTGAGCTCATCATTCAAGAGTATATCTTTATACCAAAACATCACATCATCAGCTGTAACCGGATGCCCGTCTGACCACTTCATTCCTTTTCTCAAGAATAAAGTAAAGGTTCTGTAACCATTTGAAGCCTTAAAATCTTTAACGATGTTGGGATATACAGCTGTTCGGTCTGAGGTGTACTGAAGAACTGGCTCGCTAAGCCAGTACTGATTAATGCGGTAGCTAAAAGGCCCGCCAAGACTGGTCAGGCGTATTGTTCCCCCAAAGCTTCCGATTTCCTCTACCGGCTTCACCACCATAGGTTCTTCGGGCAGCCTTTGTTCTACTGGAGGAAGCTCTCCGGCAGCAACCTTTATCTTAAGCATGGGAGCTTCGTTGAAAGCTTCTATTTTCTTTCCAGAAATCTTTTCGTATTCCTCTATGGTAGAGTAAGTAGACTGTGCTAATACAGAAGTCAGCCCTGCTAAACACAGCATTACGCTCAAAAATATTCCTACTAATTTTCGCACCATTTTTATCTCCTTTTTGTTTTTGAGACATAGTTTAAACTTTTGTGGAAGTTTCTAAAAGAGAAAAAAATCTTTCAACACTTTTCTTCTGGAAAACCTTTCTTACCTCCAAGCTGATGGGCCTATTTACTTTTCTAATCCCACCACCTCCTTTCGGCCCTTATTTGAGGTAGTTTAAGAACTCCTCCTCTTGTATTGTTGGCCTATTTCAACCCACTAAAATTTCAAACAACCTACTTACTGGCATGATTCATTCTTTCCTGAAGGCTCCTAAAAAGAGAGTAATTCTTCGACACTTCTCTCTTTGAAAAACCTTCCTTTCCCAAGCTAATGGGCCTATTTATTTTCTTACCTTTCACCTCCCCTGGCCCTATTTTTAGCTCTTTTCTTATTAAGAATCTAACTTCATTAGTGATCGTTGGCTGTTAAATGCAATCACAATTTAGCTAACATTAAGAGACGTTATCGCACCCTTGTCCAAAGGAACCTGCAGGTCAGAGCCTTGAGGGCAGACATTGCCCGCTGGACTCTACTACCCTTATCAGCTGATATTCCCATAGGCTCCCTTGCAAAATATATAAAAAGGGATAGATAATGCTTTAAACATTACCTATCCCTTTAAAATCTACCCTTAAAGATGTCTCTTTTAAAGAAAAAGCTAATCTATCCTCGAGACCTTCCACAATTTACTCTCCTTTGCGGCCGAGCAGCTTCCTTTTAGCTTCTCTTTATCCTTCAATGATCATTTATGGCCATTCTAATTAGTAAGCTTTGAGGAATTCCTATTTCTTTTGATATTTCTCTAACTGTTCCTCTTTAAAGTTTTAAATTTCAAAAAGCTCTCCTTTAGTTTTGAAGTTATTATAATCTATTCTATTTAATCGTCAAATTTCTTCGGGTGTATAATAAAAATTGTGGTAAGAAAATGTTTAATAAGAAGATGTATCTTGCTCCAGGAGAGAATTTGGCAGATCAGGTAGCTTTTAAAAATATGGGTGGAAAAATGACAGAGGTTATATTAAAATGGGTACCCAACCCCAAAGAAAAACTTAAGAGAAAGGAGGGTACCCATGA
>QMPZ01000202.1 GCA_003648815.1 Candidatus Aerophobota bacterium
AAAGTCAAGGGAGTCTCATATTTTAAGAAAAGAAATATAATATCAATAGAACAATCTATCCTTGTGAACTCTCTTAAATAATTACCCTAAGTACTTATAAGCACGAGAAAAAGCGAAATAGCTGTCGTAGGGATATCTTTACTCTCTTTCCTTATTAATATTTATTTTTATCTTCGACTACCGGAAAAAATAGCCTCCCACTGGAATATCCAAGACTAGCCCATGTTTGCCACTTGATTCCGGAAACCTGCATGAATAAAGGGTAAAATTTTTCATTTGGCACTACAAAGTGCTAAAAGCCGCCCTAAATCTTTGTTTAAGCCGCGTTTTAAAAAACATAAAAAAGCTAAGATAAGAGGAGGATGAGATATATGTTTCTTTTACCCTTTGGGATATCTTGTAGGTTCAGAATAGCGATTATTTTAATAAAGCTCTTTGTCTTCCGTAAAAGGGTTCTCTGGTAATAATCTTCAAGCCCCCCTTGTCCTGATTAGTTGACATAACGGGAAAGGGTAGTAATATAGCTTGTAAAGGATGTTGGTAAAAAAGGTTACCCTGAACCAATACAGCTTTTGCTGAGATTGCTTTGTTGGGGGGATCCGCGGCAGAAAATACTCTTTTACCAATGGTTTCAAGGTCCAAGAAGGATACCTTAGGTGAAAAAACACCAGGCTAATAAAATAAAAATCCACCAAAAAATCCGCAATAGATTCTTTATTCCAAAAATAAAACCAGCCAAATATATTATCTCTCATCTGACAATAAAAGATAGTTATTAAGAGATAGAGAAGCTTAATATATTTATTGTAGTTGGCGTTTTTGCCCCCGCATACATCCAAAAACAAAATTGAGAGTTCCACATGAAGGAGGATAAGATGAACAAACAAGAACTTGTCACCGAGATAGCAGGAAAAGTGGGAATAAGGAAAAAAGATATTGCCAGTATTGTTGATGCTTTCATTGAAAAGGTAAGTGATTCTTTATCAAGGGGAGAAAAGGTAACCTTAGTTGGCTTTGGCAGTTTTCAAGTAATACAGAAAAAGGCAAGAAGAGGAGTAAACCCTCAGACAAGAAAAACTATCCAGATCCCTGCTAAAAAGGTACCTAAATTTGTGCCCGGAAAAACTTTGAGGGAAAAAGTGGGATAGATATTGTGGAATTTGTGAAGGTGGATGCGGGGGCAAACAGAAAATTAAAAAGTGACAGAAAAACGATGTAGCACAAGGATGGCTCAAACGGTATAGGATGGATTAGTTATCATTGTAAAGTAAAAAAAGATAGCTGAGGTCCTGATAACCATAAAAAATTGCATTTCGGCAAAGGAGGTAAATGTGCGTGAGCTGGTGGAACATATCGTTAAGCAAATTGTAGACGATCCTGATAAAGTAGAGGTTAAGCAGATAGGTAGTGGGGGAGCTGTTGTTCTGGAAATCTCTACAGCTAAAGAGGATCTGGGTAAAATTATAGGAAAGAAAGGAAGAATAGTTAATGCTTTAAGAGTTATTGTGGGGGCAGCAGCTGGTCAGCGTGGTAAAAAGGCAGAAGTGGAGATTTTAGAAAAATAAACCATTTAAGTTAGCATGAAGATTAATCTATGTGAGAGTTGTCGAAAAGAGATAGAATGTTTCATGAAAGGTATTTTTAAACGTGAGGATTGTAAGGCCTGTGAACCTTTATCACCAGAGGAGCTTTTAGAGAAAGATGAATTTGCAAATACTATTATGGTTGGCCTTTGCCCTGAGTGTGGAAGTGAAAATACCATTAACTGTGAAAATGAACCATCTATATAGGATATTACAATAGGTGCATGCCTTAATTGCAAAACTACTGGTATACAGAATGTAGGGATGTATTTAAGGAGAAAAGGAAAGTTTGTCCCCATTGGATGTTTTTAAAAAGAACATTTAGTTTGTTTATTTTTGGGGCTAAATTTAACTGACAAGGACGTGGTTAATAACCGTCATGGATCAAGTTCCTCGCTTAATGGAGTTCTAATAATGAGGAGAAAAAGAAGATATGTTGTAGCGACAGTTGTTCAGACAAACTACCCACTTGAGGGGGTCTATAAAATCAGGGAGTACACGCTTTACCCATGTTCTCTTTTAGTAAGAAATGTGGGTATCTTGCGTAAAAGTCCTCATTTACCTCTATCTTATTTTATTATTGCTGTAAATACTACTATCCCTGAAGAAGATCCAATGCAATTAGCTAAAGAATGGTACAAATCAATTGGCCTACCAGAGAAGAAAGCAACCTTTCTCGCTGAACACGAGTACAGGATGTGTATTGACCCTCAGTATCGCTCCAACTATATTGCGCAGATAGGGATAGGTAAGGAGTTCGAAGTCCTTTATAGACAAATTGACCCTTGGAGAAATATGGCAACTCTAATCGGAAGAGAGCAGATTGAAGGCTTCGTCGCATGGCTATCATGTCTCACTCGAAGTTGGATGAAGCCATACTGTGAATCTGCCGGAAACTATATGCACTCTATTATCTGCACCCTGAGTGTCCAAGAGTTTAGAAAAGAGGGGTTTAAAAAACTGGAGGAAGATGCTTACCTCAAAATCGAGGAAACAAAAAAAGGAGATTTTATAGATATAGAGAGACCTGATTTTGTAGGGTCTATACTGGCAGGAACATTGAAACTCCCATCGGATTCCCTTATTCTTACTGCGAAACTACTCTCCATGGATGAGGCAAAAAAAGAAAAATTCCTAAATGCTTGTTATGCGTATGCGTTCGCATTGGATCGCATGGCCATATCCCCTTCACTAAGTATTATTGGGTTAGTATCTGCCATTGATGCATTAAAGCCAAAAGGAATAGGATCTAAGAAATGGTTTGAGTCTTTCGGTGAAGACCTCCTAAATAACTATTCAGGCCTTTTATCAGAATATCAGAAGAAAATTCTCAGGTCTTTAGGGAAAATCTATAGGGATAAAAGATCTAAATTTGTTCATGCAGCTCTTTGCGGCAAAGAGACCTATACACGGAGCTTGCTCCTAGGAGCTCTACATGACATAGTGAAAAGAGATTTTAAATCACTAGATTTTGGTGTGGAG
>QMPZ01000203.1 GCA_003648815.1 Candidatus Aerophobota bacterium
GTAGGGAAGTTGCCGAAGCCCATAATCTTCCCTGGCAACCTTTGGAAGAGGTTCCGGAATAAAAAGGTTGTATCGAGAAAAAGAGATAATAGTAAGGATAAGATTAAACTGATGAGTCACGGAAAAGCAGAGGTAATATTAAAAGCTGAAAATTTAAGTCATATCTACAACACCAGTAGAGGAAATGTTCATGCCTTAGAAGATGTTTCTTTTGAGATAAGAGAAGGAGAATTTGTGACTTTCCTTGGACCTTCTGGATGTGGGAAAACTACAACTTTAAAAATAATCATCGGTCTTATTAAACCTACTTCGGGTAAGATATTTTTAAGAGGAAAACTCCTTGAAAGTGCTTCCAAAGATATCGGTGTAGTGTTCCAGCAACCGAATCTTCTCCCTTGGCGAACCTTATTTAAGAATACGCTCCTTCCGGTAGAGATTCTAAAACTAAATTTTCCTCAGTATCGCCGACGTGCGTATGAGTTGATAAAGCTGGTAGGTCTTTTAGGATTTGAAAACAAGTATCCAGCTGAGCTATCGGGAGGTATGCAACAACGAGCTGCCATTACAAGGGCACTTATCCACAATCCTTCAATACTGATAATGGATGAACCTTTTGGAGCTTTAGATGCTATTACCAGAGAGTATATGAACATAGAAATTTTAAAAATCTGGGAAAAAACTAAAAAAACCGTAATTTTCGTTACCCATAATCTGGCAGAAGCGGTATTTTTATCGGATCGAATTTATGTAATGGCACCTAATCCGGGAAGGATTGTTGGAGAGGTCGATATAGATTTACCTCGACCCAGAACTCTTGAACTTTATGGTGATGAAAAGTTCGTTTATTACGAACAACTTATAAGAAAAACTTTTGAGAAATATTACCAAATAGGTGAAAGAAATTAGGTTTAACATGCCACGCCAATCTCTTTTGAGGAGAAAACCTGAAATCCTGGTTAGTCCGCTGTTACTCGTTCTGTTAATTATTTTAATGGAATATGTGATTATTCCTGTATTCCATATCCCGAGCTGGATTATTCCTCCCCCATCTGTTGTGTTTAATACACTTATTTCCTCCTTCAAAAGGGAAATCCTTCCCCATTTTTTGGTGACCCTTGTGGAGCTTTTTAGTGGTTATGGTATGGCGGTAATTTTGGGAATTGGTCTTGCTGCTTTTATAACTCAATTCAGATTTTTAGAACAGGTACTCGCACCTTACATAATTCTCATGGTTACAATGCCAATTGTTTCTTTGGTTCCTCTTCTTCTCATATGGTTAGGTGTGGGAATGATTACTAAGATTGTAGCTGTGACTATTGCAGCTTTTCCTCCAATAATGATGAATGCCGTTACAGGCTTCAGGAATACGGACAGTTTAAAGTTAGATTTAATGCATTCTCTCTCAGCTACTAAAATCCAAACTTTTGTGAAAGTAAGATTTCCTTGCGCTTTACCAAATATTTTTACTGGGTTGATACTGGGAGCCATTACTTCTTTGATAACCTGTATCGCTGCTGAGTTTCTTGGAGGCTCAACGGGACTTGGATATTTGGTAGTAGTTTATTCTTCCATTTTAAATGTTAAGGGACTTTTCGCGGTTATTATAATTATTGCTCTTCTGGGGATAGGATTTTATGAATTAATTGTCTTTATCCAGCATCTTGTTATTCGCTGGCCTCAATAAGAAGAGGCCCAAAATTTTGAGGGAGGTGATGGTTACTTATTTTAATTAGGGTCTCTTAAATAATAAGAAAGACGTGTGGTATGATGTCAAGTGAAATAAGACATACCACTCCAGAAAGTCAAAGTTCTGTTTAAAAAAGATCTTTGGCTCGAAAAAATTACCTTCTGCTCTGGTATAATATTGTGAGAGTATAAACGCCTGTTCTTTCTCAAGATATATAAAGAACTTGCATGATAGCAAGCCTCCAGTAGAATAAGTTCCCAATAGATAAATAAAATATTCTACAGGAGGCAGAAGTGCAAGAAAAAGAAAGAAGATCAGCAAAACAAGCTCTACAGGATCTAAAAATGGAGATAAGAAGTTCCCAGGATACCTTAATCATCGCCGTAGATATTGGAAAAATAAGAAATTGTGCTTGCTTCATGAGTTCCTCAGGAAAAGTATTAAGACGCAGGTTCTTCTTTACCAACACCATTGATGGGTTCAACCAGCTAATGAGACAGACCAAGTTCTATCAGAGAAGGGAAAAGTTGCCACATACTTTATTTGGCATGGAGCCATCAGGGTATTACTGGATACATCTATATGAGCATCTCACAAGATGTGGAAAAAGGGCGATAACTGTATCCCCCTTGGCCGTCAATCGCAATCGAGAGACCATCAATGTATCCAGGGATAAATCAGATCCCAAGGATGCTTACAATATAGCTGACCTTATGAGGCAGGGAAAATTCTACCTTCCCATCTACAGAGATAAGGAGATAAGAGAACTTAAGAGATTCACCAAGATCTACTATCGATTAGTTGCTCAAAGATCATCCTTGAGATGCCGACTAAGGGGGATAGTGGGATACATCTTCCCTGAGCTGGAACATTACTTTACTGATATTCTGGCCAAGAGCATGATGATCATACTGGAAAACTGTCCCTTTCCCTCCGAGATAAGGAAGATGGGAAGATCTCGCTTTGTCTTTCTTTTAGCCAAAGAGAATCCTCGCTTTTCCAGGAAAAGAGCGGAGGAGATATACGAGCTCGCTTGTTCCTCCGTGGGAATAACCGGCGAAGAGAAATCGGCTCTCTTTGAGATTAAGTTTCTTTTAAAGGAGCTTGAGGACCTTAAGAGCAATATGGACAAGGTCAATGCCGAGGTGCAAAATATCGTCAGTGGTAGAGATGATTACTCTCTTCTCATCAGTATCCCTGGAGTTGGCCCAGTTACTGCCTCCTCAATTATCGCTGAGATTGGGGACATCACCAACTTTTCCTCAGGAAAACAGCTCATCAAACTCGCTGGTCTTGACCTTTATGGCTCAGAGTCAGGAATAAGTATTCACAGCCTAAGACATATCACCAAGAGGGGAAGAAGAACCTTAAGAAC
>QMPZ01000204.1 GCA_003648815.1 Candidatus Aerophobota bacterium
AGATCTGATTGAAGGGCAATCCTGTTTCTATCCCGGCAGGTTATCTGAAAGATTGGCTCCAGCTTCCTTTCCGCTAAAAGATGGCAAACCGCCAGCGAGCCGAGTCTCATCACCGAGCTCTGTAGATCAGTGACGTTGAAGGCATCCACCTTACCCCTTAAAAGTTCAGCTTCTTTTAGGGTTTCATCGACCTCTGTTCCTTTTAAATGCCCCACCTCAGAGGTAACCAGAAATTTTCCGCTCCTTAGCTTTTCAGCAAAGTTCATCTTGTGACTCCTTGTTAGGTTGGGTGATGGTTAAGCTATTCCCTATGTCTCACTCTTCATTATCAGGGAATAATCCCTTACTGATAGGCTCTTTCTTAAAAGATCCAGCTTTCCCAATCTCTTAAGCCTCTTATAGATCAACTCCCAGGCACAATCAGCCTCCGGATTTGCCTCACATTTTCCATCCTTTGCTCCTCCACAGGGACCATTTAAGAGCCCCTTAGCGCAATTTGCAAGAGGACATATTCCCCCGGTTAAGTTCAGGTAACACTGGCCACACTGTCTACAATCAAAGTTTTGCACAGAAAGTCCCTGAAATCCATTAAGATAAAGGGTATTACAGCCGGTGTAGACGATCCTATCCTCCAGCAGTGAGCAGAGGACCTGAGCTCCCACTCCGCAGGAGAACACCAGGATCAGCTCGGCCTGTTTTATCTGGCTCGAATATGCCTTAACATATTCCCTGACAAAATCCCTATTGCAAAGATAATCAATAGCTACCTTTGCCGTAATCTCATTTTCCAAGCTTTCTATAAACTTTTCAACTTCCTGTCTTGGAAAGTAGACCTCCTGACAACCAAGACACTCAAAGATGAAAAGCCTTTTCCGGAAAATTCTGGGCAACACCTCATCTTCAGGCTTTAATTGAACTGCGAGCATACTCCTTCTCCTTTTTAATAAAGTTTAAAAGGGAAATCTTAGAGGAACAGATATACTCACAACATCCGCATTCTATGCAGTTTTCCACCTTGTACTCCGCTGCTTTTTCCCATTTCCCCCTTTTCCCATAAAAGGCATAGTAAAGGGGATAAAGTTCCATGGGGCAGACCTCCACGCACCTTCCACATCTTATACAATCTCTTTCCTCGGAAAGCTTTACAGGATACCTTCTTAAAATAATAAGCCCCGTGGTTCCTTTAATAACGGATGAATCCAGGCTCCTCTGAGAAATTCCCATCATTGGACCACCCATCCTCAGCTCATATTCCTTGAAGAAATCTTCCTCTACCTCATCAAAGGAGTAGCGAATGATATCCCTAAATGGCGTTCCTATCTTTACAAGGTAGTTTCCTGGTCTGTTTAATCCCTCTCCAGAGACGGTCACAACTCTTTGAATCAAGGGAAGACCTTCTACCACTGCCTGGTAAATGGCAAAAACTGTACCCACATTTAAGACCACCACCCCTACATCTAAGGGAAGTCCTTTTTCGGGAACTTCTCTTCCTAAAATCCTCTTAATTAAAGTTTTTTCCGCCCCTTGAGGATATTTTGTCTTCAGGCTCACCACCTCAACATCCGAGGATCTATCCGCAAAGCTGCTCAGGATTTTTATGGCCTCGGGTTTGTTGTCCTCGATTCCTATAAAGACCTTATCAACCTCTAAGATCCTCTGAACTATCCTTATCCCGACAAAAATCTCCTTAGGGTGCTCAATCATAATTCTGTTGTCCCCGCTTAAATAAGGTTCACACTCACAACCGTTTATGAGCAAGGTATCTATCCTCTTGGGAGATTTAAGCTTTACATGGGTTGGGAACATCGCCCCACCTAATCCCACAATTCCCTTCTCCTTTATTATCTTCAACAAGGACTCTTTTGATAAAGCCTCAAAGTTCCTGCATGGCTGAATTGAAGGTTCTAACTTGCCTTCCCCATCGTTTTCTATTATTATGGCTGGCTCCCTCTTTTGAGATACAGGATGAATCCTCTCCTCTATGGAAATGACCTTTCCGCTTATGCTGGAGTGGATGGGAGAGGAGATAAGGCCAACCGCTTCTGCAATCTTCTGCCCAACTTTTACCCTATCACCCCTTTTAACCATAGGCTTGGCTCTTTGTCCTGTATGCTGAGAGAGAAAGATGACCGCTACCTTTGGCTCGGGCAAGCTTTTTATTTCCTTGCTGCTGGTCTTTTCCTTTTTTTCTAAGGGATGCAGGCCTCCGTAAAAGCCCTCGCTCCTTGAGGTTTGGTTTTGCACACTTAAATCAGCTTTAAGCTTCAGGGAGGGTTTAGCATAATCCCTTATTTGAATGGATTCCAGAGTTAAGTTTCTTTTCTGTTTTTTTAACCTTTCGTAAATCTTCTCCCAGGCACAGTCAACATCTGGATTTACCTCACATTTTCCGTTCTTTGCTCCTCCACAGGGACCATTTAAAAGCCCCTTGGCGCAATCGATAACTGGACAAATTCCCCCGGTTAGGTTCAGGTAACACTGGCCACAACCAGCACACCTTTCCTTTTCCAAGGAGATGCCGTGGTAGCCAACCTCACTTGTCGAGTTTCCACTCTGGGGGATGGAATCGGCCAGGGAAAAGACAGGTCTTTCTTCCAGAAGCTGGGCCACAAACTGAACTCCTATGCCACAGGATATCACTCCCACGCTATCAGAGTTGGAAAGGTCTAAGCTCAAAATCTTCTTTTTTGACAGGAAATTGTTGCATAGAAAATCTATTCCCCTGTGGCCGACGATTTTTCTGGACTCTTCCCCCAAAATTTCCAAAAGCTTATCATACTCCTCTTCGTTCTCCTCCTCGAATTTCTTATAGCACTTGCGGCAAAAAAGGATAAATATCCGATTCACCTCAGCAAAGATTTCCTTGATCTCCTCCTTGCTCTTCAACCTGAACTTGGTGTAATCAACTAAACTTGTCTGCACCATTTTACCCTCGCAATTTTTATCTCTAATTTTTTGTGCTTATGCCGAGTAAAGCCCGGCCACTAAATTTTTACCTTTTTAACCTGAACGTATTCCCTTCACCCTTCACCCTTCACCCTTCACTCTTTACC
>QMPZ01000205.1 GCA_003648815.1 Candidatus Aerophobota bacterium
ATTCAGATGGAGCTACTTTCCCCTGAGCGACTTAGGGAAATGACTTTTTTGCGAAGCAAAAAAGGAGGGCTCCCAGGAAGCGAAGGGGAAAGTAGCTCCATCTATAGACATCGAGAAAATTTTTTTGTCAACTCAGTCAGCGTCCTTGTCAAAGATAAGAAATGATATAAAATGAGGAGAAATGAAGATCATTTCTCGTTATCTCGTAAGGGAAATAACGGGACCTTTTATCCTTGGACTTTTGTTTTTCAATTTCGTGTTATTTGTTGGGATAATATTTGATTTGATGGAGCTGATCTTTGTGGAAAACATTTCCCCCTTGCAGGTAGGAAAGTTAGTTCTGTTTAAGGTTCCTGCTTTTTTTGATATCGTCATTCCGATGTCGGTTTTATTTGCTGGTCTGCTTGGTTTTGGAAGGCTCAGCGCTGACGGAGAGATCATCGCTTTAAGAAGTTCGGGGGTGAGTCTGTTTCAAATAAGCACGCCTCTTTTGGTGGTCGTCTTTATCCTGACATGTTTTGCCCTTTACTTTTCTGCCTATGTTACTCCCTGGTGCAATCGTCACTACAAGCAGATCTATCGAGAAATACTTCTTAAAAGGCCAACCCTCAAGATAAAGGAGAGGGCTATCGCCGACTTTAAAGGGAAAAAGCTGTATGTCCGCCACCTTGATCGGGAAAATAACGAAATGGAAGAAGTTATCCTCTACGAGTTTCTTCCACGCCCGGTTCGTAGATTCCCTCAGATTACCCTGGCCCAGCGGGGAAGGTTTGAAAAGGACGCTCTGTATCTTGAGGAAGTTACAGTTTATCGTATTGGAGAAAATTATCGTATAACCCAACGGGGAAAATTTGATCTTCAAACTCTGTATATATCCAGCGAGATTCCCAAACTCGGATTTAAAGAGGTTACGAGCGAAGAGATGAGCTTGGAGGAGTTAAGGAAGAAACTGGAGGAGGAAAGAGCTAAGAAAAGGCTAAATGAGGAAAAAATAAGAAAGATAGCCATTGACTTTCACACCCGTATTGCCCTTCCCTTAGCCACCTTCTTCATAGGCATATTATCCATACCACTTGGAATTAAATTGGAGCGAGGGGAAAAATCTATCAGTCTGGGGGTAAGTCTTGGTATAGTTGTCGTCTATTATCTTTTCCTGTCAGCCGGACAATTTCTGGCAAGGGAGGGAATAGTGCCTCCTTTTCTGGCTGTATGGTTTCCAAATATCTTGATCATCATAGCTACCATCTACCTAAACCTGATGCTAAGGAACTTATAAATTATGAGAATCCTGGACAGATATATAACCAGGGAATATGTAAGGTTGTACTTCTCGCTTATATTTTTTTTCGTCGCCATCTTCCTCTTGACGGACTTTTTCCAGTCCGTAGGGTCTTTAAAGAAATCTGCCCGGTTTCTCTTCGTCCTGGAGTATTACCTTCTGCAAGTTCCCTCTTTGTTTTCCCTGCTTAGTCCCTTAGCCGTGGTGACCTCTGCCTTATTCCTCATCACCTATTTGGGAACAACGCATCAAATTCGAGCTATGCAGATAAGCGGGATATCCATCAAGAGGATGAGCCTTCCTCTTCTCACTGCAGGGCTAATTATAAGTTTTTCCCTTCTCTTCTTAAACCAAATCTTAGTTTTCAAAGCAGATCAACTTGCTCAAAAGCTCAAAGAAGAAAACTTCGTGGGAACTCCGCAAGAAAAAGTGCAGAGAAACATCTTCATTCACGTTCCTCCTTCTTATTTATTTTATATAAGGTCATTTGACCCTCAAGAAGCGAGAATGAAGGACGTGCTCATCTATGATAGCCTATATTCTCTGTTGATCATTGCCAAGGAGGGTAGGTGGGAAAAAGAAGGAAGGTGGCTTTTCTTACAGGGAGTGGAATATTCACTAAAGGGAGAGCTTAAGGGAACATCCTTTGATAAAAAACTCATTTTCCTTGATAAAGATCCTTCATATTTTAGTAAAAACTACTTTCCTCCTGAGAAGATGAACCTATCTGAGCTGAGTAAATATATCGATGAGTGTCGCAAAAGTGGATTTGAGACCCTCGGTCTGGAAACTGAGTTGAATTTTAAAATCTCCTATCCCTTTACCAACTTCATCCTTTTATTCTTAGGCATTCCCATAGGGTTGGTTCTGAGAAAAGGAGGCAGGGGTGGGAGTTTCGCCTTAGGGCTGCTCATAAGCTTCAGCTATTACGAGACCATGGCTCTCTTCAAGACTATGGGAAAAGGGGGATTTATCTGTCCTCCTTTAGCTGCCTGGATTCCTAATCTTATCTTTCTCTTAGGAGGAATATACCTTTTCGCTCGAATAGAGTAAGGAAACACTCCCGGCAAAGACCTTAAGAGGACAGATTCTTAAGATACTGGTGGATATCGTCAAGGATGGGAGAAGAAATTCTGAAGATCTCTATGTCCGAGGGAAGTTTGACGTTGTTATTTTCCCGGATGAACAAAATCCCTGTCTCATTTTTCTTAAGTGTTTCATCTATTCTTCTGGCGATGTGCTCATCCCTTTTCTGCATACTCTCAAGATAAAATTGGGAAATTTTCATCAGCACCTGGCTGCTCTGAGGATTTGTGGCCAGGCATCTGCCCCAATCCATATTTTCTCTGAGCAGCTTTCCATCCTCTGTCGTCTCCAGAGTTGCCTTTTCCTCGAAAAGTTTTTTGACGAGCTGATAACTTTCCTTGCTGAATTTTTTGATGATTTCAAGTCCCTCTTTTCCACCCACGTCAACCAACTCGTGATATATTCTCTTGACTTCTCCAAGTTTTTTCCTTAAGTCATCTATTCTGACCTCCACGTCCTCCCAGTATTTTCTGAGCTTGTCCGCATAATCCTTTAAGGACTCTTTCTTCAGTCCTTCTCCAGAGTACAGAAGAAAGACGAGATATAGCTTTCTTCTCGAAGATTTAAAATGATCCACTGAAAGCTTCTCTATTCTGCCGATGGCCTTTTTCTCCATTTTTCCACCTTTATATTAACTTCTCCAGCTCTCTTAGATCCTTAATTATTCCTTTTCCTTTTCTTTC
>QMPZ01000206.1 GCA_003648815.1 Candidatus Aerophobota bacterium
AAGGGTCTCAGTTCACCAGTTTAGCCTTTCTGAGATGCTTAGAGGAAAGAGGCATCCAAATCAGTATGGATGGTAGAAGAAAGCCTGTGACAATGCCTTTACTGAAAGATTATGGCGATCGCTGAAGTACGAGGAAGTGTATATCAACGATTATGAAACTGTTGGTGAAGCTAAAAAGGGAATTAGCAGCTATATGAGCTTTTACAACGGGGAAAGACCACATCAATCACTGAACTATAAAACACCAGCTGAGGTATATTTTAGTGACAAAGAGCAAGAGGATAAACGGTATCTTAAAGAATACAAAATACTGTCTAAATAATGGGGTCCACCCCACCACAAGATGTATCTGTGGATTTAAATCGAAAAATGGAGCAGCCTCTTTAACTACCCTCTTTGTTGCCTACTATAACTTTCTTCGGCCCCATACAGCCCTTAAAGGAGGTGTACCTATACCTTTGGAAGATCTAAAGGGGGCAGATACTATCCAGGGCAGATGGGCTAAGCTTATCCAGTTAGCTCTCAATCTCAACTAGCCTTTTTGCGTTCCTATTAGATTTTCTTGGTTTCAAGTTATGCAACTTGTAATATTAAAGATTTACTGACAACCTTTGTTTTCGAGAGCTATCCAGTTTTAAGAAATTCCCTTTTCCCTAATTTTGAAAAAGCAGTTGGAAAATTTCTCTCTTAATAATCCTTATTTTTGTCTTTCATATCTTTCATATTATTTTTGACACTACCTTTAATTATTCCCAGACAGGCTTTAAAGCTTCTCCCAGATTTAGTTCTACCAATCTCTCTGTAGTCGGTTTTCCGTCGCTATCCCATCCTCTCAATTTATAGTACTCAAGGAGCGTCTTCTCAAATGGTAGAGGCATCTTCCCTGCACTCTTTCCACTTTCCAGTGGCTCAAACATCCTGAAGGGAACACTATCATCCTTTTTACTTACACCGTAATAGACATCGATAACCCGCTGTAAGTTAAATATCCTCTCGGCAATCTCTTCAAGAGAGACTGCATCAATATCCCATCCTGTAACATATCTTAAGAGATTAATCTGATGAGTAAGTTTCAATCCTCCAAAGATCATATACTCACACTGGACAAGGCTATTGAAGAGAGTAGCCCAATTCTGATATTTTATCGCTATTTCGGGGGCATTTTCCATACTGTGGAGGGTATTGGATCCTGTTTCAATTACCTTAGAAATGCCCCATTCAGGGATTAGCACTCCTGAGGCATGCCACGTAGCGAATCCACGCTGGTGACAAGCACCTCTTGTTCCTGTGGCATAATTAATGGCTGCAGGATAGAATGACCTCGGGTCATGAGCAGGATAATCCAAACCTTTGCAGTGAAGAATTATCTTGGATGCCTTAGAACCTATATACTCTGCTGATTTTACAATGCCCTCAGCAAGAACTCCTCCAAACCCTTCTCTTTTCCCTATCTTATGAATCAACGCTATTGCTGCATCTGCATCACCCCAGCGGGGCTCTATCCCATCCAAATCCTCCCTGGTTATCCACCCTTTTTCGTAACATTCTGTTGTAAACCCTACCAATGAGCCTGTTGTCATAGTATCAATTCCATACTCATCACAGAGATAGCCCATATATCCAATTGCTTTTGCATCACTAATTTTATTAAGCCACCCAAGAAGGCTAATCGTCTCATATTCAGGGCCGTATCCTTCGTAAGCATATTTTTTAGGCTCCTCAACTTTAGTCCGTTTGTGGCATGCAATAGGGCAGTAGGTACAAGCTACCGGCTTAACTATTATCTCGAGAAAGTGATTACCATCTATTCCATCCACTTCTTCAAACACCCACTCTCTCCAGTTCTTAGAGAGTCCATACCCTCTCTCATAATACTTTTTTACCGATGCTGTGGTGCCGAATTTGCGCATAGTATACACAGTAGCATCATAATACTCCTTAAAAAGAGTTTTACTGTACTCATCCACTTTCTCTTGTTTAGCCACCTTAATTTTTTTTGTGCCTCTTACAGCAACTCCCTTTAGATTCTTTGAACCCATTACAGCTCCCAGACCACACCTACCTGCTATCCCATGTTCATTTACTACATTAGCAAATCTAACAAGCCTCTCACCTGCGGGTCCTATGCAGGCAACTTTCGCCTTTGGTTCCCTTAGATCTTTCTTAATCTCGCTATCCGCCTCAGAAATAGTCTTGCCCCATATCCTTGAAGCGTCTCTTATCTCTACCTTCCCATCGTTTATCCATAAATACACCGGTGATGCAGCTCTCCCTTTAATAACTAAAGCATCAAAACCTGAGCGTTTAAACTCAGGGCCCCAGTTTCCTCCGGCACAACTATCAGCCCATATATCAGTAAGAGGTGATTTTGAAGAAACAGTCCATCTTCCGGAACCGGGGATTCTAACTCCTTGAAAAGGGCCTACTGCAAATACAATTATGTTATCGGGACTTAACGGGTCAACGCCGGGGCCTACCTCGCTAAGAATTATCTTGCCGGCTATACCTGCACCACCAAGATACTTCTCAAATAATGATTGATCAACCTTTTCTACATCCACCAGACCTTTTGACAGGTCAACTCTCAATATTTTCCCCCAATATCCATACATCTTAATCCTCTCCTTATGAAATTTTATGCTGCTGCCAGCCAACCTCCATCAACAAATATCATCTGACCGGTAATATAATCAGATGCCTCAGAGGCTAAAAACACAACTATTCCTCCTCAATCTTCCACAACACCTGTTCTTCCAAGGGGTATTTTTTTAAGAGTCTCCTCAACCCATTTCTTATCAGCAAAAAGCCTTTTTATCTATTTTAATATATTTTTTTTAACATATCTTCATTTTTTGTCAATATTTTTCGGATCAGGTGTTACGTAACCACCAAAACGAAACTCATGTAACCACCAAAATGAAACTCTGGGAACTTTCAAAATGAAACTTTTTGTAACCTTAAAATGAAACTATAAATGATACTCCCATAACTTTTGATCATCTTTAAAGATCATAATCT
>QMPZ01000207.1 GCA_003648815.1 Candidatus Aerophobota bacterium
CTCCACAATAGCCCGGAAGAAAATTTCCATAGTTATCAAAGTGGTTGTGCCAGTTTCTCAGAAATGGCGGCTGACAAGGTTCATGGAAAAAATAATCCGCAGGGTACCTCGGATAAAACTCTCCTAACTCATAAGCCGCTCTTCCCATTAAAAATAGCTCCACATTTTTTGCCAGATTCTTTTCCCTGGTAGCTTTCATGTAATCCTCAACTGAAATTCTTCCCTTGATCCCCATCTTTTTGAACAAAACGTAATACTCTGCCTGATAAACCATTACATTTCGACCAAACACCTCCCTGCTGATTCTAATCGCTCTTTCCGTCCTCTCAAAGGGAACATATTCAAGATAAAACGGATTAACGGAAATTAAAATTCCCTTAAGGCCCTTTCCCTTAAGTATTTTCAGCTTTTCCCTGGTTAGATTATCCTCACTACACCAGTAACAATTTGTCTCGACAAAAGTTGACGGAATTTTCAGCTCGCTGGCAATTTCTACTGCCCTTCTTAAAAGATCAAAGTTTAAAAAAGGTTCTCCTCCAGTAAAATGAAGCCCATAGTTCAAACTTACATTTTCAGCCCCCCAGGGACTTGGCTTTATTTTACCTGCAAGCTGGGTTAAAATTTTCCTCAAACTTTCTTCAGAAATCCAATCTTCTTTCCATTTTGGTGAACAAGCATACATACAATGTCGGCATCTGGCAGTACACCTGTAAGAAAGAAGCAGTCCTCCGGAAATTGGCTCTGGCAATCTTATCCTCTCCATTTAAACCCCTCTTAGCTTCCTTATTTATTCTCCTGAGGAATAATGACCACGGTCGATAGGGTAAGGGGACCGATGCGGTTCTCTTCATCATAAGTAGTAATGGTGATTTTTACCGCCAGAGGAAGGCTATCATCACTCGTATCCTCAGGAGTTCCCATAGTCGAATCCCAACTTTCCCTCCACTTAGCTCCATCATAGTACATGAAACTAAGGCTTGAGATGTTAAGGGCGAGGACGGAACAGGATCCACCGCTTTCAGATGTAGAACCCGGGATAGCTTTCACCCACCTACATAGGTTAGCTCCACCTAAGCTGTAGCTCACCTTGCATAAATCATATTCTTTCGCTTTGTTAATCCTGTTGGATGCACACACATAATCGAGACGGTCTCTTTTTCCCTTAAAAGTCAGGTGGGGGTTGGTGGAGCTGAGAAAGGCGGTTCTTATCTCCCTCGCCATCATATCCAGGCAAACACGAGCGTTTTGACACATCTGAATCTTTGCACTTTCTACCTTCCAGACAAAGGAGTTCTTATAAAAGAGCGAGTAAATACTTGCCATCAGAAAGGCTAAGATAGAAGTGGCTATGATGAGCTCTATCAGGGTAAAGGCCTCTTTTCCCTTTCTCATCCTACTTTCAGTTTCTCTTCGCAAGATAGGTAATCAAATCCAGATGAGGCTGGTAAGTTCCTTCATCGGTGAGCCTGGGCTCACCGTAGAAAATTCTGACCCTGACCTTACGCAGGTTAGGAACTTTTGTGTCCCACCACTCCACCTGCCACCGGAAACCCCTGTGCATCCTAAAGCTTCCCTCCCCCACTCCGTAATGAGGAGATTCTGAAGAATAAGCAGTCTTTAAAGCATCGTATCCTTTCCGCTTGATCTCCTCCATAAGCCTTTGACCTAAAAGGGCAGCTACGGAACACTGCTCGGCGGACTCCTTAGCTCGCATTCCCAAAGGGAAAATGCGAGCTATCATTAAAAGGGCTATGGATAAGATGCCGATTACTATGATAACCTCGATGAGGGTAAAACCTCCTCGTCCATATCTTAAGTCCATCAGTGTTTTTCCGGATAAATTCTCACGCATCCTGTGGGTCCAGTTATGGTTATGGTATACCATCTTCCACTATCTTTATCCTGAAGGTAAATTGAACCTGTTTCAGCCGCACCCTGGGGGTAAAAGGAGATGCTATCATCATCAATATCATCGAACTCCACCAGCCCATCTTCCTCACCCCATTTTCCAAGGCAGGGATCAGCGAAGATCACGTTTTTGCTCAGGCCTTTTCCTTTTTCCACCACATTCCCCTCCCTGTCCTCAATCCAGTATCTTCCCCTCTCAAGGTCGAAGACAACCCTGTGCTCCATCCTCCTGGTTATGGCGTATCGACGTGCACATCTTAAAGTGCTGGCAACATCCTGCGCTGAGCTCTCCAGACGAGTCCTTGAGAGGAAATTATCAGCTGAAAGAGCGCAGATAAGGGTAACCGAGCTCATTATTCCTATCACCAGAATCAGTTCCACTAAGGTAAACCCGCATCTACTCAGGCTTATTCTTAACATTCGGTTACACGTTATAAAACGCCTCACGTCTCACATCTTACCAATTATTTATGTCGTCCTCCAGGTATTCATTCTCCGCACCTGGCCCGCCCGGATTCAGCTCATCTACAATCCCATCGCCATCGTCATCCATCTCGTTTTGACAGTAATTTCCAGCATTATATCCGCTGCCCGTCTTTCCATCAAAACCCTTGGAGTAAATATCGTAGCTACTTACGTTGTGATACGGGGTATTTGCTCTGTAAAAGTACACGTGAACGGTATCGTCCTTGCCCCTGTGCCAGGGATCGAGAAGCTCGCCGCGACTGTTGACCTCCTTTTCCTTAAACTTCATGTAAGGGCCATTCCACCCTTCATCGGAGGGAAATCCCTTCTCCAGTGCTTCTCTCAAGGAGGAAGAGCCAGAACACCCATCCTCATCCGGAGGGTAGCGACCCACATCCACCTTATACATACCTATGGCTGTCTCCAGTTGAGCAATGAAAGCCTCAGCCGAAGCCCTCTTTGCTCTGTGGGTGGCCTGAAGCAAGTTGAATATGCCTATGCCGGCTAAGATGACGATAATTCCTACCGCTATTAGGATCTCTATTAAGGTGAAACCATCCCGCCATCTTCCTGCAGTATATCTTCCACCCATAAAGGCCCTTCCTCTTATTTTCTTATAACACATAATGCTCTTCTGTCAAA
>QMPZ01000208.1 GCA_003648815.1 Candidatus Aerophobota bacterium
CTCTGAGAGTCAAATTGAGGAAATCCATTTAGCTACCTTAGAGGTACTTCGTCGTACCGGGGTTCGTTTCTATCATCAGGAAGCACTGGAAATGTTGCGAAAGGCCGGGGCCTACATTTCTGATGGTAATTTGGTCAAATTTCCAGAGCATTTAGTTGAGAGAGCTCTTGCAACTGCACCGTCCAGAGTTGTATTGAGTAATCGAGAGGGAGAGCCGGTTATATATCTGGAGGGAAACAGGGTTTACTTTGGTACTGGTTCAGACTGTCCAAATTATTTAGACCCTTACACAGGTGAGCGTCGCAAGTTTACTAAAGCCGATCTTATCAATAGCTATAAGTTGTGCGATGCATTGCCCAACATTCATTTTGTGATGTCGATGGGACTTCTCTCCGATCTTCCATCTACTATGAATTACTGCACACAATTTGCCCTTATGATTCAGAATACAACTAAGCCAGTTGTTTTTGTAGCTGGTGATTATATATCTTGTGCTAAGGTTATTGAAATGGCTGCAGTTGTGGCTGGTGGCCAGGAGACACTGGAGGAAAATCCTTTTATTCTTCTTTATTCAGAGCCCAGCTCGCCACTTCAACAAACTCAAGAGGCCGTTGATAAACTACTGCTTATGGCTGAGCGCCGGTTACCTGTAGTGCACTCGCCGGGACCCATGATGGGTGCAACTGCTCCTATTACCTTAGCCGGTGGATTAGTACAGGCTAATGCTGAGATTTTGAGCAGTTTGGTAGTGCATCAGCTTAAGCGCGAAGGAGCACCTTTCATTTATGGTGCTGGTATACACCATATGGATATGAGCAGTATGCAGATTTGCTATGGCTCACCAGAGTTCCAGCTTACAAAAGCAGGGGTGGCGGCTTTAGGTAAGTATTATGGACTGCCTACCTGGGGTTATGCTGGTTGTAGCGATGCCAATGTGATGGACGAACAGGCAGCGCTGGAATCTATGTTCTCTGTTTTAATGGCACAGCTCAGTGGAGCCAATCTCATTCATGATGTTGGCTACTTAGAAAGTGGGTTGACTACCTCGTTGGAGATGGTGGCGCTTACTGATGAGTTAATTGATATGACTACCCATTTCATGAAAAGCATATCGACCAATAAAGAAGATTTAGCTGTAGATCAGATTAATCAGGTAGGACCTGGTGGAAATTATTTATCTACAGAAGAAACTGTGAAAAGATTCCGTGAGTTCTGGTTCCCCACTCTTTTTAACCGTAAGAGATATTCAGAATGGGAGAAGATGGGCAAATTATCTCTGGGACAAAAACTCAATGCTAAAGTGCGTGATATTTTAGAAAATTATGTACCCAAGCCTCTTCCCTCCAAAATTCAGAAGCAAGTGAATGACATCTTACAAAAAGTTGCAGATGAAACGGCATAAAAAGAGAAAAATGTGGGAAGGAGGAATAGATGGCATTGGTTAAAGCAAAAAGAGGAATATCCGGTTATGGTCAATCAATAGGGATTCTTGTTCTGGATGATTTTTATCCCTGTGTTCCTGGAGATGTTCGAAATACTACCACCTATTCATACCCTGTAACATTTAAGATTGTTAAGGGAGCTACTATTCATAGGGTTGTTTATGAACCGGATAGTGAATTAATTAAATCATTCATTGAAGCGGGAAAAGAATTGGTTAGAGAGGGTGCAAAGGCTATTACGGCAGATTGCGGTTACCTTGCTTTAATTCAGAAGGAAATGGCGGCTGCTCTTCCTGTACCTGTGTTTATGTCAAGCTTAATGCAAATTCCCTTAGTTTCACGGATGCTCCAGCCCGGACAAAAAGTGGGAATTATTGCAGGTGCAGATAGAGCTAAAATTACAAAAAAGCATCTAAAAGCGGTGGGCATTGATGAATCAATGCCTGTAGTAGTGACAGCGATGGAAAATTGTAAGGAGTTTATGGATTCCATCTGTCATGGTAAAGGAACAATGGATACCAACCAATAGTAGGGGTTGCTAAGGAACTTGTCTCAAATAATCCTGATATTGGTGCTATTGTTTTAGAGTGCAGCAGTTTTCCTCCTTATGCGGCAGCTGTGCAGGAAGCTACAGGTTTACCTGTTTTTGAGTTTATAACTTTAATTAATATGGTTCATCAGGCTGTATGTCAACGCCGTTATAGCGGTTTTATGTAAAAGGTTTATGATGGAATAGGGGTCCTTTATCCTGGAGATAAGGAAGTTAATTTTATATTAAATAAGAGAACAGGTTTATAGAATATCTCGATCCTGGTGCGGTGTCGGAAGGATAAGTGGGGGAGCAAAATGATCAAACTGGAGAACGGAACCAAAACTTATATGGAGAGGAGGTGATATGTATAGAGAAAAGCATGGTGAGAGGCCACCGTAAAGAGCCTCAAATTCGAAAAGAAGGAGAGAGAAGATGAAGAAGATTACATTGCTTTTTCTTAGTGTTGTAATGCTCGGAGGACTCCTTTTCATGGGAGCTGGCGTGAGTAACGCGGAGGATATCCGACGCGGTGGTATCCTGCGATTTGAGTATGATTGGATACCTTACGTAAAGGATCCAGCCATAGATGGTGTTGGGACTGGAAATATTGGAAGGAATATTGCGGAGACGCTAACTTGGATTGATGATCACTTCGTTCCGCACCCGCTTCTGTGTAAGCGATGGGAGTCCAGTGAGGATGGAAAGGAGTGGACTCTCTACTTACAGGAGGGGGTTACGTTCAACAACGGCAAACCCTTCACCGCCGATGATGTCGTGTGGAACTTCCGGCACTGGTTGGACCCAAAGGTAGGGTCATCAATGCGAGCCAAGCTCTCGATGTTGAGTCCCGATGGTGTTGAGAAAGTGGACGAGTATACAGTCAAACTCCATCTTGACCGGCCTTTCTATGGTATCCCTTGGATTTTGGCCGACTATCCGGCCCTGATAGCGCCTGAAGGCGGCTGGAGGGATTTTTACTCTGGTGACCCCAGGGATGCTATCGGAACTGGTCCATTCTTGCTGAAGAAGTTCATCCCTA
>QMPZ01000209.1 GCA_003648815.1 Candidatus Aerophobota bacterium
AACAGTGATTACCTCATCACCGGCAAATACATCCGGCCAGTCCCTGAAGGCCTTGTTAGTGGTAATGATAATGGAGGATTTCTCGTAGAGAGTGGAGATAAAGCGAAAGAAAAGGTTTGCTTCTTTCACCGAGAGAGGATCAAAACCCACCTCATCAATTTATGTTGAGCTCAACATAAATTGATGATTTTGGCCTGCATCCTCTTGATGCCCAGATGAGGCTATCCCTCTCGATGGAAAGTTAGAAATTTCAATCACCTTCTGTATTAATCATAATAATGCACAACTCAATCCTCGCATCTATCCCTTCTCAGCATGTTAAACTCTGTCCTTATGACTATGGTAGCGAGCTGGCGCGAAGTCAATGTCAAATGTTGAGACCTGACCCCATACTGCACTCAAGGCAGGCTCATCAAGGAGGGTATTTATAGCCTTTGCAAGAGCCTGCGGATCTTTTGATAGCACAACAATTCCTGTTTTCCCATCCTGATTTACAAAAGGAACACCTCTTGGAAGATTAGTACTCACCACCGGTTTCCCACAGACCATTGCCTCAAGCCGAGCACCACCAAAGCCTTGATCTTAATATTTTTCTTCGCTCAATTTCTCCAAAATTTGTATTGGGGAAAGGGGTTTAATTTCAGATAATCCTTCAAAGTCAGAAACATTCCAGGTACAGATACAGTTAATTCCATTATCAAGAGCAGTAGCTGCCAGATAAAGATCAAATATTTTTCCTCTGGTGACAGATCTTAAGTTAATCAATTTCTTCAAAGTATTTATGGTTGTTGATTTAGGAAAAATTACACCTAAATATAAGGTGTAAAACTCAATGTTTTTTATAGCTTCTCTCGTAGATAGAGGATTTTCTACACGGCCAGGATCAGTAACTACAGCTAAGTATTCAAGAATATTCTGGTGAGCCAGGAAAGCTTGCAGCTCTCCAGCAACTGCTTTTCCTACAAGCAGATAAGATTCTGGATGCTGTTTTTCAGTTTCATCATAAGATGAAATAAGTACATTAGAGTCGATGAGAAAAGACGTCATGGTATAGATCCTCTCTTTGAAAGGGCTTTTTCATTCCTAATTTACCTGTGGGCAGTTTAATTTTTTCTTTCTGTAGAGTTTTTAACCAGCAAAGAAGCCTTTTTTGTTGTTCATCTGAGAGATTGTGAACTATTTTAATAATATCTTCTTTTAAAGACACTGTATCCTCCTGCTTTTATTATAACTCTTGTTTTTTACTGGTCAACTTTAAACCGGAATGGGTGGCAAGTTTCACCGGAATATCCAATGTCATCTTCCACCGTGGAAATGCTTAGAAAAGGTTCTAACATTTCTCTACATTTAAATCCTAAATTTTTAAGAAATCCCTTCCCTTTACATACCTTTTGAAGAAACAGGCATGTAGTTCAGTGGCATAAAGAGAGAACAAACAAGATTTTTAAGAAGAATCTCACAGGTACCATACGGGTACAAACTTAATTAAACAGGAGCTCACCTTCAGTTCCCCCCAAAAACCTTTAGTAAGCACCAGTGCTCTTTGAGGCTGATATGCTAAAAGAAAATTCCTGAAACCCCGGGATATCTTTGGCTGCTTAAAAGGAGAATATTTAACCTCAATAGGAATAAGATTATTCCTGCTCTCTATTATAAAGTCAACCTCAGCCTTTGCTAAAGTCCGCCAGTATCTAAGAGGGGTTTGCTCATTTACTTTTAATTGGATTAAGACGGCATTTTCAACAATTTTTCCTTTATCAGGACGAAAAGCGAGCTCGTTAAAGCTGTCAATAATGTAATTTCGCAGACCCATATCCATGAAATAAAGTTTTGGACTTTTCCTTAGCTCCGTTGTCTTACTGGTAAAGAAAGGTTTAAGAAGATTAATGATAAAGGTTTCCTCCAGTATGGAAAGATAATGCTTCACCTGATTAAAGTAACTTTGAATGTCTGTAGCCAAACTGTTATAATTGACCAAACTACCAATTTGATTGGCTAAAATTGCAAGCAGGATTCTAAACCTGGTAATATCTGTAATCCTCAAAAGCTCTATAATGTCTCTGGTAATGTAAGTTTCATAGATATTTTTAAGAATTATCCGTTTGGTTTCCATATCTTCTGCTTTCACCACTTCTGGATAGCCTCCAAACAGGACATATTCTTCAAAATACCTTTCAAAATCACCTAAAAAAATATCCTCTTTGGGAGCAGCAAAGTTCTTCCCCTCAGTGACAAAATCTCTCACCCACTTAGATTTTTCCTGATAAACATTATTAAGCTCTCTTGAGCTCACTTTAATAAATTCCCCGAAGTTTAACGGATAAAGGTAAAAGGAAAACATCCTTCCAACTAAGAATTTGCTTGTTTTCCCGGTAAGTTCAAGGGAGGAGGAGCCGGTAACAATAAATTTAATGTTTTCAAAAAGATCATAAAGGAGTTTTAACTTCTGACCACCTTCAGGTAAATACTGTAATTCGTCAATTAAAAAATAAAAACGCTCGTTTTCTTTGCCCATAATAAAACTTCGCACATACTCTTTAGGATTGCGGGAAAATTTATCCAGAATTTCACGGTCCTCAAGAGTTAAAAAAATAATATTTTCCGGATTAACATTTCTTTCCTTAATTAAATAGTTTTCCAGCATTTTTAAAAGAGTGGTTTTGCCAGATTGGCGCGGTCCCTTAATCGCATAAATTTCCCTTCTGTCTATCCATTTTTTTAGCTTATCCAGAAGCTCCCTGTGGAAAAATTGATTTCTCTCCATTTTGTTTATTTTTTATAATATTATTAATAAATATTTTTTAGAAATAATAGCATTTTTTATAAATATGTCAAGAAAAGTTCTCCAGTTTCCTGAAATTTTTTATTGACAGTCTTTTGAGATGGAAATATCCCAATGAGAATCAGATCTTTGGGTAAAAATCCCGGAGCATAAGCTAATTTTTGAAAAGAAATTTTGCAAGAA
>QMPZ01000210.1 GCA_003648815.1 Candidatus Aerophobota bacterium
AAGGGAAAACTACCACCAAATGCTACAAGAGCAAAAATTCTGAAGGGGAGATTGCTAAGACCTTTGTTTTCCCCAAGGAGGTTTGTCAGGCCTGCCCCAGAAAAGATGAGTGCACCAATGCCAAGAATACCGGAAGATGTATCAGCGTAGGTCCTTATGAGGAGTATCTGCAAGAGGCAAGAAAGATACAGAAAACCGAAGAGTTTAAAAAGATCTATAACCAAAATTGTCCACCCATAGAGAGAAAGATTGTAGAGCTCATCTACCATGGGCTTCGCAAAGCAAGGTACGTAGGAAAAAGGAAGTCTCGTCTTCAGGCCTTATTTACCGGGGCAGCTGTTAACCTTAAGCTAATTTTCAAAGAACAGCAAGATAAAAAGATAAAATTTGATATATTTGATGTAAAAGAGGCTATTTTAGTAGCTACATAGAGAAAAATAAGCAAATTAGCCACCGATTTTTGAGAAGTAGGGGCTAAATTCCTAATTATCAAGATGAATTTTACCAAAGGGGTTAAATTAGTGGCAAATTTTTTCAATTTCTTTTAAGAAAAATTAAAAGTTGCCAGTAATATCACCTTCTTGGAGAAGTTTTTCACCTCTCTCCTAGGAGCTTGAAGATAAAATTAAGTTGTTCCCTAAAGTTAACTTAGCATATTTGCCTACACCTCTTCATGAAGTTCCCTTGCTTAGCCAGGCTCTGGGACCACGCATTTTTTTCAAGAGGGACGATTTAACCGGGCTTGCCGGCGGCGGAAATAAAACCAGGATGCTGGAGTTCCGTCTGGTTAATGCAGTTAAGGAGGGAGCAGATACGGTAATTGCCGGGTACGGGGTTCAATCAAATCACGCACGGCAGATAGCAGCAGCCTGCTGTAAGCTTGGTCTGGATTGCTATCTTGTTTTAACCGGGGAAAGAAGTGAGACCTCTTTTCCCAGGGTAATCTCCTTTTAGATCAAATAATGGGAGCAGATATAAAGGTGGTAAAAGATAGTTCTGAGCAGAAAAGGGTTATGGAAAATATTTTTAAAGATTTACGCTCTCGGGGGCGCAGGCCCTATATCACCGGAGTTGATGATTATGATTTGAGTGCCCTGGCCTATGTTGAGTGCATGCTGGAGATGTGTTCTCAATTACAGGAGATAGGAATAGAGCCTGATTATTTTTTGTGTTTCTTCGGAGGGAAGCACTCAAGCTGGCATGTTAGTTGCTGCCCGGTATCTTGGAATAAGAGCAAAGATAATCGGGATTTCTCCTATGAGGAAAATTGGCAAGAGCTGGAGATGTTCTAATGTAAGGGAAGAAATAGCCAGAATAGCCAAAAAGTTAATAGATAAGCTTGGCATTGACCTTTCCGTAAGTGTTAGCGATGTTATTAATACCACAGACTATGTAGGGGAAGGATACGGAAAGGTGACCAAAGAGTGTTTAGATGCTATAAAGCTTGTGGCCAGAAAGGAGGGTATAATACTTGATCCAGTTTATACAGGCAAGGCGATGGCAGGACTAATAGACAAAATTAAAAACAAACAGATAAATGAGGGGGCAAATATTGTATTTATGCATACAGGTGGATTTCCTCTAATTTTTGCCTACAGTGATGACCTTGGGGGAACCGTCGATGTTATGTAGCAGAAAAGCTTATTAAGTCTGAACAGAGGTAAAAAATGAAAGTTGATCTTTTATTGAAAAATGGAAAGGTTATTGATCCTGCCCAAAAAATAAGCCAGCCACTGGATGTAGGTATATATCAGGGAAAGATAAAATTTTTAGCCAAAAATCCAGCAGAGGTGGAGGCAGATTTAACCGAAGATGTTACAGGTAAGCTGGTAGTCCCCGGTCTTATTGACCTGCACACTCATGTTTACTGGGGTGGAGTCCCCGAAGCTATAAAGGCAGACCCGGTTTCAGTAAAAACTGGAGTTTCTACCTTTGTTGATGCGGGAAGTGCTGGAGCGGGGAACTTTCTCGGGTTTAAGGAGTATGTAATTAACAGATCGAAAAGCAGGATCTTTGCTTTTCTTAACATCTATTACCCCGGGCTGGTGAACTACACCAGCTATCTTCCCGAATTTGATAGAAATCCCATACAATACGCCTGTGTAACTGCTGCTGTGGATACAGGAAAGAAATTTGAAGAAAGTATTGTGGGAATAAAGGTAATGGCAAGCAGTGATTATAACTACAGTGGAATGGTCGCGGTTCAGGTTGCTATTGAAGCAGCAAAGCAGCTGGGGAAACCGGTTATGGCTCATTTTTCAGTTCCCCCCGTTACTCCTCGTGAACTTCTGCCAGTTCTTCGCCCCGGGGATATTCTCACTCATTCATTTAGAGGCAGCCCCAATTCCTGCCTTAGCGAAGATGGGAAAGTGATGCCGGAGTTATATGAGGCCAAGAAGCGGGGTGTAATTATTGACATAGGGCATGGTTGCGAGAGTTTTTCATTTGAGGTTGCCCGGAGGATGCTGGAAGGAGGTCTGTTCCCCGATGTGATAAGCAGTGATCTGCACGCCAAGTCTATAAATGGTCCGGCTTATGATTTGCCCACCACCATGTCAAAGTTCTTGAGTCTGGGAATGGGTTTAGAGGAAGTTATAGCTGCCACCACCTGGACCCCAGCCAGAGTTATTGGTAAGGAAGATGAGCTGGGTCATCTTAAAGAAGGAACAATGGCTGATATAGCCGTTTTTGAACTGGAGGAAGGTGAGTTTGAGTTTTTTGATGGAACCACAAAATTTACAGGGAAAAAGAGACTTAAACATATAATGACCATTATCCAGGGAGAGATTTTGAGACCTCTGGAAAATATCTCTGATAATTAGCTATCTGCAGAGAAGGGCTATGAGTATAGATATTTTTCACAGATTTCTGCAGCATAAATCAATATTGATTGGTGTTGCATTAATCCCTATCTCTGTCAAAATTAAGTAATAGATAGCCCTCCT
>QMPZ01000211.1 GCA_003648815.1 Candidatus Aerophobota bacterium
GTTCCTTATACAGGTCTAATCCTTACTGCCAGAGAACCGGCACATATCAGAAAAGAGGTCATTCCCTTAGGGATAACTCAGACAGACGCCTCCACGAAAATTGGCATCGGCGCCTATAGCGAGAGGTGCGAGCAACAGGTGGGAGAAAGACAGCAGTTCCTTTTGGGAGATACAAGAAGCCTCGATGAGGTGATAAGAGAGCTTGCCCAAGAAGGATATATTACCTCTTTTTGCACCGCTGGATACAGGTGTGGAAGGACGGGTAAATGCATTATGCGTTTACTCAAACAGGGCAAGGAAAGATGGTTCTGCAAAGTGAACGCCGTCTTGACCTTTAGGGAATGGCTCGATGACTTTGCCAGCGAGCAGACCAAAAGGGTAGGGGAAGAGCTTATAAAAAAAGAAATAGAGGAGATCAAGCAACAGAAGCCATCCATATATCCCAGATTTATGGAATACTACAGAAGGATTGAGAATGGAGAAAGGGACCTTTACTTCTAAGAAAGACTTGAAGGAGGGTCTTCGTCAGGTAGCAGCTCTTATAAAGAGAAACTATGGTGTATCCGTATGGTTTGTGGAAATACTGGGAAAGAGGTGGTCATATCTCGCAGGAGAGGAAGAAATGATATCTCCCTTCTCATTAAATGAGCGAGTTAAGATAGACGAAAGATTCGGCTTGATAGCAGATCGATGGAAGGAGATACCGGAGAAGGACAGGCGCAAGATCATCGCATCTGTTAAGAGGATAATAAGGGAAAACTATGCGTAAAGAGGAGATCTTATTTTATCTGAAGAACTCAGATACAGAAAAAGAGTTATTTAAAAAAGCGGACCGGACAAGAAAAAAATTTTGTGGGGATGAGGTCTATATAAGGGGCATAATAAATTTTTCCAATTATTGTTGTAGAAGCTGTCTTTATTGTGGGCTTCGGAAAAATAACAGAAGAATAAGGCGCTACAGGATGAAACCTGAGGAGATAATAGGTGTGGCCAGAGAAATTGTAAACTTAGGAGTGAGGACCATCGTCCTGCAGAGCGGTGATGATTTCTATTATACAAGAGATATGATTTGCTGGATTATTAAAAAAATTAAAGAAATGGGAGATGTCGCTGTTACGTTATCCTTAGGGGAAAGGCCTCTTGAGGATTACAGGGCATGGAAAGAAGCCGGCGCTGATAGGTATCTTTTAAAACATGAGACGGCAAATGCAAAGCTTTACGCCAAACTTCACCCCTATCAAAGCCTAAGAAAGAGGATAAAACTGCTTTACATGTTAAAGAAGATGGGCTACCAGATTGGTGCCGGGAATATCATTGGACTTCCCGGTCAAACTCTCGAGGATTTGGTAGATGACATCCTGCTTTTAAGGGATTTAGACGTGGATATGGCGGGAATTGGACCCTTTATTCCTCAAAGGGATACTCCTTTGGGGAATTTTCCTAAGGGTAGACTGGACCTGACACTGCGAGTTTTGGCCTTGAGCAGAATAGTAACCAAGAATGTTCTTCTACCCGCTACGACCGCTCTTGCCACCTTAGATCCTGAAAATGGACAGCTACTGGGCTTAAAAGTCGGTGCAAATGTAATCATGCCAGACTTCACTCCCGATGATTACATAGAGGAATATCTCATCTATGATAATAAGGCTAGGGTAACCTTAAAAAAAGCTGAAGAAACTGTTTTAAAAGCAGGAAGAAAAATTTCCAAAAAAAGAGGAGATTCATTGAAATGTACAGGACACCAAAAGGCTTTCGTCTACACATAGCCATCTTCGGTAGAAGAAACGTGGGGAAATCCTCCTTGCTTAACATATTAACACAACAGAACGTCTCCATCGTCTCCGAGACACCTGGAACGACCACTGACCCCGTGGAAAAACCCATGGAGCTTTTGCCCATAGGACCTGTTCTCTTCATCGATACCGCCGGATTAGATGATGTAGGTGCGTTGGGAAAGTTAAGGATCAAGAAAAGCTATAAGGTCTTCGAGCGTGCCGATGTAATTCTCTTAGTTACCGAAGCAAATACATGGGGAGAATATGAGGAAAAGATCTTGGAAGAAGCTGGAAGAAGAAATACACCTGTTCTGGTAGTTTTGAACAAGATAGATATCCTTTCCGGTGAGAAGGTAAGGGAAAAATTAGAGAAAAGGGGGATTCCTTACGTGGAAACTTGCTGTTCTTCATCGCATGGTTGGAAGACCACAGCAAAGGTCAAAGGAGAGATCATCAAGCTACTACCCGATGATTGGATCACGCAAAGATCGATCCTTGGTGACATCATTGAGCCTGAAGATTTGATCGTGTTGGTTATTCCCATAGATAAAGAAGCGCCAAAGGGAAGATTGATTTTGCCTCAGCAACAGGTCATAAGAGATATTTTGGATAACAGGGCTTTTTGCCTGATGGCAAACGAAAAAAACCTGCAAAAGGCGCTGATTAATCTGAAGACAAAGCCAAAGCTTGTGATCACTGACTCGCAAGCATTTAAGGAAGTTTTTGAGGCTGTCCCCATGGATATTCCTCTAACCAGCTTCTCTATTGTCTTTGCCCGCTTTAAAGGAGATTTAGATGAGCTGGTGAGAGGGGCTGAGGAGATCGACAGGTTAAAAGAGGGCGATAAAATCTTAATCTGCGAGGCATGCACCCATCATCCAATAGGCGATGATATTGGAAGGGTGAAGATTCCCCGGTGGATCAAGGAAAGAACAGGAAAAAAGGTAAATTTTGATGTCTTTACAGGACACGACTTTCCCGAAGATCTTGGGCAATATAAACTTATCATTCATTGTGGTGCCTGTACACTAAATCGTAAGGAGATGTTGAGCAGGATATATGAGGCGAAAAGGCAAGGTATCCCCATAACTAACTATGGAGTGGCTATAGCTTATCTTCACGGAGAGATGGAAAGAGCAGTCGCTCCCTTTAAAAGGGGCAGA
>QMPZ01000212.1 GCA_003648815.1 Candidatus Aerophobota bacterium
AGAGGAGAGAGGTCTTTGTTGGGAACGAGTTACAGCAAACCTCACCCAGGTATGTATCTGGCAGATGGATACCAGCTCTGCCTGGGTGTCTTGGCCTGCTGGTGTGGTGAATTTTCATGGTGCATACCAATATTGGCAATGGTACATAACTGGTGGTAAAGCTGGTATAAAGCCCACAGGAGATATGGCCAGACTATTTGAGCTCTGGGATAAACTTCAGGTTACCACTGATGAAAAAGAAAGAGAATGCATTGCCAGAGAGATGACTGATCTTCATGCAAAGAACATCTGGATTATTGGTACTGTGGGTGAGGCTATACAACCAGTGGTGGTGAAGAATGACTTCCGAAATGTGCCTGAAGAGCTAATCTCCACTAATTCCGCGCAAACTCCGGGAAATGCTCAGACTGCTCAATTCTTTATCAAACAAAAATAGAGCAAGGAGGACTCTATTGAAAAGGTAATGGTCAGGATAGGATGGTCCTGAACACTTTTTACCTTAACCTTGAAAATATAGATGAGTGGAAAAGAATCTAAAATAAAGGAGATAGAAGACATAATATCTCTTAGTTGTATAGCCCAAGAATCTTAGTTTCTTACAGGGAATAAGATTATCTCTTTGATATGAAGGTAATGTAAGTTATACATGTTCTGCCACCATAAGGCTCTGGCGATTCGTGCTTTATCATGGAAAGATGAAGGAATGTAGGATCTCTCATTATCGCATCCATCAGGGGTCTTCTCGCGAAAGCACCTCCTTAAGAATGTCCTATAACATCTCTAACTTACTCTAATAACTCGAATTGTCCTTGGATTTTCTCTGGATGATCTCGAAAAGGTGAGCAAACCTTCTCCTCTCATCGCTCTGAATGCTTTCCCCTTGAAAGATAGATTGCCCCAAGCGCCTTTTCCAAACCTGCTCTTTGCACTCGCTCCAATGTTTCTCCTGGGCTTCTTTAAGACTTAAGAATCATCTTTTTGGCAAATATGTCAGTTACCTCTTTGGCATCTTCGTATGATTGAATCAGGAAAGGGGCAGTAGTCAGACGTTTCCTCCCTTAACGCTTAGATCTGCTTTGCTTTCTTATAGCAGGCTCTGCTGTTCTTTTTGGAAAGTGCTCAGTATCATTGTAACCAAATTTTCATTCCTAAGTTTGATGCCTGCTTTCGTTAAACACTTCTCCTGCCTTAAAGATAGCATATTTTGTCAATGGGGGCGCGACTAATTCGTTTATGATAACTGAGGCCAAAATGCCGTTTATCATTATGCTTTCTATGCCTGAAAAAGCAGGGTGTTGCTTGACTAACATGGCCAGACCTACAGTAACACCAGCTATTGGCAACAAACCGAAGCCCAGGTACTTTCTGACCGCTAAAGGACTGTGAGAAATAGATGCTCCTAAATATGCTCCTGCAAACTTACCGCTACATCTACCTATGAACAGTAATACAGCTAATATTCCAGCCATCTTTATAACCCCTAAGTCGAAATGAAGGCCAGCCAGGGTAAAGAACACAGCAAAGATTATATCCTCAATGTCATTAATCACTCCGAACATATTTTCGCTGCTCTTCATTTTATTTGCGATAATAAAACCTAAAGCCATATTTGCCAAAATATTGGAAATACCCAAAGCTTTTGCTGCTCCAACGCATGACAAAATCATGCCCAAAACCATAACTAAGAGTTTCTGTCTCGTTTTTGCAAAACGAGTTATGTAAATTAGTCCAAATCCAAGAGCTATTCCCAAAAGTATAGAGCCGAAAATATTAATAGTTGGAGGCATCAGTATTCTATGCCAGGGAATACTTTTAAAACCAGCAATCAGTGTCTCTGCAATGCTTGAGCCAATGGCATAAGCGATAACAGCAACCGCATCGTCCAAGGCAACTATGGCCAGCAGGGTGGTGGTGAAGGGACCGCTTGCTCTATATTCATGGATTATAGCTACAGTTGCAGCTGGGGCAGTAGCGCAGGATATAGCTCCGAGAACCAGAGCCATGGGTAAATAACTCTGATAGAAATTAGGATTAGGAAAACTAAATCTTATAATGAGAGGTCCAAGAAGAGCTATCAGTGCCGTGACGAATATCCAGGCTCCTATTGCCTCAAAGGGAGTGATTGAGAGAATAACCTTCCCTAATTTCTTCAGTCTTTTAAGCTTAAGGCCTCCACCTACTAAATAGCCAATAATCCCTAAGCTAACGTCAGTAATTACATTCAACTCCCCATTTATTAGTTCCCGAGGAATAACATTCAAGAGGCTTAGACCTATGCCTGTGATGATATAACCACTAATAGTAGGAAACTTAATTTTTCTAGCAACAAAGCCGCCAAAGAGCCCAACTATCATAAAGATTCCTACAACTAATACCGGATTCATCTCAAGTCTCCTTCCTGTTTCAGAATTAGAGAATGCCTTTCTCTTTAAAGACAGCCAGGATTATATCGAATAGACTGATAATACCCTTCAGATATCCATCTTTATCTACAACCGGCAATCTTCTTATCCCATGTAATTTCATCAAAGCACGAGCCTGGACAGTTGTCGCCTCTTCGTCTATGGTTACTACATCCGTCCTCATAAAATCCTTAACAATACAGAGCACCCCCATTTCCGGAGAGAGATCTGTCTCAAAAAGATTTATCTCCCTCTCCTCTGATTCATTCCACAAGGGATTTCTTCTGACCAGCTCCATGACATGGGGAGGGACGGGTTCGAAAATTTTCAGGATATCTTCTAAGGCAACGACTCCAACAATCCTGTTATCTTCTTTTACTACCGGTAGAGTATGAAAAGTATATTTTTGGAATATCCCCATTACCTCCCTCAGAGTGGTAGCTTCTCTAACCGTTACTACCTCTCGCCTCATCACTTCTTTAACTAACATTTTTCTTTCACTCATTATCTTCCCCTTTTTATTATTTAAAGG
>QMPZ01000213.1 GCA_003648815.1 Candidatus Aerophobota bacterium
ACAGAGCTCGGTGATGAGACTCGGCTCGCTGGCGGTTTGCCATCTTTTAGCGGAAAGGAAGCTGGAGCCAATCTTTCAGATAACCTGCCGGGATAGAAACAGGATTGCCCTTCAATCAGATCTCTTAAGCGCTTATGTGTTAGGGATAAGGAATGTGCTGGTCTTAACTGGGGACCATCCGGTCTTAGGGGACCATCCTGAGGCAAAACCGGTCTTTGATCTTGATTCGGTGAGCCTTTTGAAGGTCGCCTCCACTTTGATGGAGGGAAAAGATATGAAGGGAAACGAGCTGGTCGGAAAACCTGAGTTTTGTCTTGGCGCAGTGGTAAATCCTGGAGCGGATATAATGGAGCTTCAACTAATCAAGATGGAAAAGAAGATCGAGGCGGGGGCGAAGTTCTTCCAGACCCAGGCCGTCTATGACCTGGACAGCTTTGAAAAGTTTATGAAAGAGGCAGAAAAGTTCGGTGTTCCAATCCTGGGAGGGATAGTTCTGTTAAAGTCCGCCGGAATGGCCCGCTATATGAACGAAAAAGTTGCGGGAGTCTCTGTTCCGGAAAGATATATCAAGATGATGGCGAAAGCAAAAAAAGGAGAAAGAGCTGAGGTAAGCATTAAGATCGCCTCCGAGTTAATTAAGGGAATGAAGGACCTTTGTCAGGGAGTTCATATCATGCCCTTGGGATGGGGAAAATACGTCCCCAGGGTACTGGAAGCCTCCAACCTATTGGGTAGTAAAGAGTAAAGAGTGAAGTGTGAAGAGTGAAGTGTGAAGAGTGGATATCATATCCTGCATTTGACGTCTTTTAATTGAGGAGGAGAAAGGATGGTAGGAGTGGATGATAAGACGCCAGTAATGGTGGCAAAATCCTTGAGCGAAGAGATAGGAGTAAAGAAGGTGATGGATAGTTGGTGGCGGATATTTATCCTGGGGATGTTAGCTGGTGTTTACATTGGGTTCGGAGCCGGGCTTTCAACAGTGGTTACTTGCGATTTAGCTAAATATACGGGATTAGGCTTTGCCAGGTTTATGGCAGGCAGTGCCTTTAGCGTAGGGTTAATGTTAGTAGTTATTGCTGGAGCTGAGCTTTTTACGGGAAATAATCTGATGATGATCAGCGCTTTGAATGGAAAGATATCATGGGGGAAACTCCTTGAGAGATGGGGATTGGTTTATTTGGCCAATTTCGTCGGCTCCATAATTCTGGTCTGGATTATGTATGGTTCTGGAGTGTGGAAGATTGGCAATTTCGCTGTAGGGGCAAAAGCTCTAAACATCGCCAATGCAAAGGTTAACCTTTCCTGGGTGGAGGCATTTTGCCGGGGGATTGGTTGTAATTGGTTGGTTTGTTTAGCTGTCTGGATGGCTCTGAGCAGTCGAAACGTTATTGGTAAGATTTTCGCTATTTACTTCCCCGTTATGACCTTTGTTGCCTCTGGATTTGAACACAGTGTTGCTAATATGTACTTTATCCCTCTGGGGATTTATCTAAAGGGACACTCAGCAGTGGTCGCAGCAGCTGATTTGGCAGGCAGGCTAAATGATCTCACCTGGAAAGGGTTCTGGATTAAGAACGAAATCCCAGTGACCTTAGGAAATATTGTCGGTGGGGCATTTTTCGTAAGCTTTATCTATTGGCTGGTGCTGCATTCTAAAAGTAAGGAATGAAGCAAAATGACGGAAATGGTTTTTCCAGGAGCTATCGTACCTACCTTTCTTTTCTGATCTCCTTTGAGAGAAAATAAGAGAGGATCTCAAGCTCCATAGATAAATCCACATTCTTCAGCTTCACCTTGTTGGGAACCGTAATGTGTACAGGTGCGAAGTTCAAAATACCCTCCACTCCTGCTTGTACGAGTCTATTCGCTATCTCCTGAGCTGCTTCCGCTGGGGTGGTTATTATCCCTATCTTTATCTTATACCGGGGCAAGACTTCACATATTTCCTCCACAGCCCGGATCGTCAGACCCTCTATCTTTTTACCTATTTTTTCAGGATCATTATCAAAAACGGCTTTAATCTGAAACTCTTTCCTCTTAAGTCCAGGATAAGCAAGTAGAGCTGCTCCCAATTTACCAACCCCCACCAGGGCTAATCCCCAACTTCGATCAAGGGCGAGGATGCGAGTGATTTCTTCTTTTAATTTTCCCACGCAATATCCCTGTCCAGGTATTCCAAACTCACCAAAATAGGCAAGGTCTTTTCTTACCTGAGCGTCGGTAGTTCCTACCAATTCCGCCAATTCCTGAGAAGAAAGAACATGCTCGTCTGAAAGCTTCTTTAGAGCCCGAAGGTATATGGAGAGGCGCTCTACCACAACCTCGGGAACCTTAAATTTTGGCAACTGTTCCTCCTTTTTAGCATATTCTGGGGAGTTGATCCTCTACCAACATATCGAGCACCCGCCTTGTCCCAATACTTGTCTTAAGATACACCTTTCCCACAGGCTCAGATACAACTTTACCAATTATGCTGGCCTTTTTTCCCAAAGGATGGGTGCGAAGAACTCCAAGGATGCGTTCGGCGCTTTCTGATTCAACGAAAAAAATAATCTTACCCTCATTGGCGAGGTATAAAGGATCAATGCCCAGAAGTTCACATATGGCTATGGTTTCTTCCTGAAAAGGGATGCTCTTTTCCCAAAGCTCGATGCCGAACCTTTTTCCCTGCACGATCTCGTTTAAAACCCCTGCCAGTCCCCCCCTTGTTGGATCTCTCATAAACTTAATATTCCCCCAATAGGGCCTCAGCTTTTTCACTAACTCGTAAAGAGGCTCACAGTCGCTACTTATGGACTTTTCAAATCCCAGCTCTTCGCGCTCGGAAAGAACAGCCACAGAATGGTCTCCAACTGTCCCGTTTATTAGAATGTAGTCACCAGCCTTA
>QMPZ01000214.1 GCA_003648815.1 Candidatus Aerophobota bacterium
AAAATTTAGGCCTTCCGAAAACAACACCGTCCTTGCTCATTTTTTAACCCCTGTATATTTTTTTAAGCATTGTCAAAAATATTTAAAGCCTATCGACAGCATCTCGAATTCGATCCAATGCTCTTTTGATATTTTCAACAGAATTAGCATAGGAGAAACGGAGATAGCCCTCTCCAAACTCACCAAAGCAACTACCGGGTAAACATGCTACGCCCGCCTTTTCCAAAATATAATTTGCCAATTCCTGACTGGACATTCCCAAATTCTTAATATTAGGGAAGGCGTAAAAGGCTCCTTTTGGAGTTCTACAGCTAAATCCTTTAATTTTATTAAGTCCTTCCACAATAATATCTCGCCTTTTCCGAAATTTTTCAACTCTGGCTTTTTGCTCATTTTGAGGGCCTTGTATAGCTTCAATTCCAGCTATTTGAGTAAATGCAGCCGCACAAGAGTTAGAGTTAATCATCAATTTGGTAATATGTCGCGCCAGTTCAGGAGGCATAACCCCATATCCTAAACGCCAACCCGTCATAGAGTGAAATTTTGAAAAACCATCCAAAATAATGGTATTTTTCTTCATATCTGGAAAAGAGCTGATGCTATAAAACTCGTTATCATAAACTATCTCACTATATATTTCATCAGACAATACAATGACATCGTATTCAAGAGCCATCTCGCCAATGATCTTTAAATCTTCTTGAGTAAGCACACCACCTGTTGGATTGTGGGGAGAATTTAATATAATCATCTTGACGTTCGGATTCATAGCTTTTTTGAGAAAATCTATGTCTACCGTAAAGTCTTTCTCTTCTAATAAAGGAATAGGTATAGGTTTAGCATTCACAAAGTTGATAACAGATTCATAGATGGGAAAACCTGGATTTGGGTATAACACCTCTTCGCCCTCATTAACGCAGGCCAATATGCTGAAAAAGATGATTGGTTTGGCACCGGGTGTTACTACTACCTCCTCAGGAGAAACAGGGATATGGCGGGTTTCAGAAACTAATTTAGCTATCTCTTCCCTGAGCTCCAATAATCCCTGAGGTGCGGTATATTTTGTATATCCTTCATCAATGGCTTTTTTTCCAGCATTTTTTATATTCACCGGTGTATCAAAATCAGGCTGGCCAATTTCTAAATGGATAATATCCCTTCCTTGTGATTCTAATTCTTGAGCTTTTACCAGCATCTCAAATGCACCTTCACTTTTCAATCGAAAAATCCTTTTAGCGAATCGCATCTTTTAATTCCTCCATCCTTTTTGGTGAACAATGACAACTTCAACAAAGAGTTGAACCATATCTATTTTTTTAAGGTGCATACCTGAAAGGATGTCTGCAGGCCTCTTTCTCTTTAATTATCTCATCTAACGCAGGTCTGGACTCTATAGCTTTTCTGATAGCCGCCCGCATAGTTTTGTAGTTATTAATCTTTATACGCTGTCTTATAGAAGCCCCTGGGTGTACAAATACATTAACCACTATGACTATGTCATCCAGAATTTGTTCTGGAAGTACACCCATCTTTATACTGTCATTAACAGCTGCAATAATACCCTGCGCAGCGTCTTGAAAAACTTGAGACTCCTGCTTGGAAGTACGTATAGTAACCGTTGGAACAAGCATTATTTTTGGCCTGTTGCTAATAATTCGAGGCTTTGATTTTGAATCAGGCCTTTTTAGTGCTTTTTCAATAGCTTCATCCACAGGTCCTTCTCTTAACCCCATAATAAGGTCAGTATGAGCTACCTCGGTTAGAGGAGGACCAGAAAAGGCCTCTCCTGTTCTAATGGTAAAGTCATTTACTACATCAGGAGTCTCAGGGACAGCAGGATATTTGGAGACTATTTTTTTTCCATTACCCAGATCAAATATCACATCTTTTCTGGGAATTTTACCCAGCTCTTCAAGTTGACTGCGTACTTCCTCGTAATCCTCCCGACGAAAAACCCCGCCTTTGATTATAGGAGGGCGTGAATTACCAAGGTTAAACCCCATCATATGCAGGGCTTCTTTCACTGCCTGGGTTGCACCACTGCGAGCAATTATGCGCACCATTTTCTGAATTTTGGCTTGAAGGCTTTGTGCTTTATCAAGGTCTTTATTTTTCGCCGCATGATAGATTTCTTGCCAGATGTCAGGGATTACATTGGCACTTGACAAAATGGCTCCATCTGCCCCTGCAGCGATAGCAGCAACAACCACTTCATCATGGCCAACCAATATCGCAACCTCATCCTTTATCTTCTCAAAAAGAGCTTCCATAAAAGGAATATCTCCGCTCGTATCCTTAATTCCTACTACATTTTTTAACTTAGCTATTCCTTCAGCTGTCCACCATTTAAAGTGAACCCCGGTACATTGGGGGATATTATAAAGGATGAGGGGTAACCCTACCTCATTTAACCTCTCAAAATGATCATAAAGCTCGTTAAAAGAAGGCTTGATAAAATATGGAGCTGCAACTAAAGCTGCTGTTGCCCCAAGTTCCTTAGCTTGATATGTTAGTTCCAGAGTTTCTTTTGTAGAAGGACAAGCAGTACCAAAAATTACAGGGACTTTATCTTTAACCTCATCTATTGTAATTCTTAAAAGATTTATTTTCTCCTCATTGGAAAGATAAACAAATTCGCCTGTTGTGCCACAAGTAACAATCCCATCCACATTAGGTAATAGATACCTTATGAGCTCTCTGTAAACTTCCTCATTTATTCTGTTCTCTTCAGTAAAAGGTGTAACTATCGCTGGAATAATGCCTTTCAGCCATTCCGGTTTCTTTGACATTAACTTACCTCCTTGTTACAATAAAAGCCTCACTTATTGCTTTAGATGTTGCCTGATACACATTTTTGTATAA
>QMPZ01000215.1 GCA_003648815.1 Candidatus Aerophobota bacterium
TACCCAATGTGAGCGGACCGATCATCACCGACGCTTGCATACGGGTCGGCTATGCGGTGATGGCGATTGGCTCATTAGGGTTCCTTGGTTTGGGGCTACCACCACCGACGCCTGACTGGGGAGGGATGATCAATGAGGGACGAAGGTGGATATTTCGTATGCCCTGGATGGTGGTGGCTCCAGCGATTGCACTGAGTTCAGTGGTTGTAGCCCTCAACATGTTAAGCGACGGTTTGAAGGAAGCAGCACAGCAGCGATAGGGTGAGCTACATTACACAGTGAGTTCAAGGCTTTTATAATAATAAATATAATAAGGAGAGAGGTGTCATGGCGAAAAAAGAAGAAAAAAAGAAGTGGGGAGTGAGCACTATTGCCCTACATGCGGGCTATAGTCCAGTTTCGAAGGTAGATATGAGGCTGTTCAGGTCCTTTGTACCTCCTCTAATTCAAAGTGCGATTTATCCCCTTGATGACGTTGATCACTACACCAGAATCGTCCAGGGTTTGGAGCCTGGCTACGACTATGGCCGCAACAGTAATCCGACTGTTGATGTCCTGCAAAAGCGACTGGCTGCCCTGGAAGGTGGCGAACGTGCTGTGGTGACTCCCTCTGGTATGCATGCTGTCTTCGCTCTGACTCACTATCTGGCCAAGGTGGGAGACGAGATTGTTACAACTCATAGGATCTTTGGTGAGGCTTATACCCTGTTCTTTCAGCGGGCGGAGCGTATGGGTATCACTGTCCGCCTGGTTAAAAACCCCGGCGACTTGGAAGAATGGGAGCGAAACATTACTCCCAAGACGCGCTTTTTTTGGGTTGAAACACCCAGTAACCCAACCTTGTTCATAACTGATATCACCGGTGTGGCAGAGATTGCTCATGCTCACAACATACCTTTGATAGTTGACAACACCCTTGTTACCCCATGTCTTCAACAACCCATGGCATTAGGGGCTGACATTGTGGTGCTCTCTCTGACAAAGTTTCTCATTGGGAATGGAACTATTGTAGGTGGGGCGGTGATCGGAAGCGATGAACTGATCAGGAATATAAATAGTGCCATTGCATACTTTGGGGCGATTAGCTCCCCGTTCAACGCCTGGTTGGCCCTCATGAGCCTTGAAACGCTACCACTCCGTATGGCCAGGCATAGTTCAAACGCGGAGAAGATAGCTGCTTACCTGGCTCAGCATCCCAAAGTTAGCCGCGTTAACTATCCCAGCGTGCCTGATTATCCTCAACGTGAGCTGGCTAAGCGACAGATGCCCAACGGCTTTGGCGGTCTACTCTCGTTTGTGGTAGATGGGGGCAAGGAGGGTGCTATTAAGGTAACGAATGCCCTCAAGTTAATTACTATCGTCCCCAGCTTCGGGACAAGCCGCACCATCATAACGCATCCTGCTACACATACACACTGTAATATGACGCCCGAGGAGCGGGAGGCAGTGGGTATATATGATGGCTTGCTTCGGCTGTCTGTCGGACTTGAGGATCCGGAAGATATCATTGCTGACCTGGACCAGGCGCTTGACAGGCTATAGCTATAGATGGAGGAGTGTTGAATAGCCTTTGATAGGAGAATGTTGTGATACTCCTCACATCAAAAGAGGGGATGAGGAATATAAAATATACCTAAGAAAGGAGATTTAGATGTCTACTCGACGAATATATCATCCTGAGACCAATGTGAGCACCTATTCTGCGCCTTACCATCGTGAGATGACGGATGAGCAGTGCCGTCTCATACACGATGCCAGCCTTGAGATATTGGAGCGTACAGGTGTGCGTTTGTATTATCAGCCGGCCATCGACTTGCTGAAAAAAGCTGGTTGCTTCGTAGACGGGAACCATGTTCGCATCCCACCGCGCCTCGTGGAGTGGGCATTGCGTACAGCCCCCAGTCGCATCATGATATATGATCGCTTTGGCAACCCTGTGATGCCACTGGAGGGGCGTATATGCACCTACGGCGTCGGGTCCGATTGCCCGAACATTTTAGACCACCGTACAGGCGAGAGGAGGAAAGCGAAACTCCAGGATGTAGTTGACGGCATCCGCGTGGCCGATGCCATGCCAAACGTTGATTTCATCATGTCCATGTTTCTTCCCAGCGATGTATCTGTTGCTGCAGACGTACGGCAGATGGAGATAATGCTGACCTACAGTGCCAAGCCAATTTGCTTCGTCACCTACGGATGGGAAGGGACACCCGAGGTTATCAAGATGGCTGAGGTGGCTGTGGGCGGCGCGGATAACTTGCGAGCCTTACCTACAGCAATTTTATATCTCAACCCCACCGATGCATTCAGACATGATGAAGGGTCACTGCGCAAGTTGATGTACGCTGCCGAGAAACATCTCCCCACTGTATATCTGCCTGACGTGCAACGCGGATTGACTGCACCGATGACCTACGAAGGTGCCATGGCCTGTTCCAATGCAGGGGGATTGGTCGGTTTGGTCATCGCCCAGTTAGTCAGCGAAGGAGCCCCTATCATCCTCAGCACAGCCAGGCCATCCTTCGTGGATATGAGAACTATGATAATGCCTTATGGGACCGGAACGGGCGGGGTAAGTGGCATTGAGCTTAACCATTACTACAACCTGCCGGCCTTTAGCACGGGTGGCGCAACTGACTCGAAACTGCTGGACGAACAAGCAATCTTCGAAGCCACGATGACCCTTTACGGTGCTACGCTGAGGGGGGGCAACATGATCCATGATATGGGCTACATGGAATCAGGGTTGACCGGCTCGCTGGAATTGCTGGTAATTGAAGACGAGATCGTTTCATGGATCAAAGCCACCATGAAGGGGGTGGAGATTAACGAGGAGACCCTGGCCCTTGA
>QMPZ01000216.1 GCA_003648815.1 Candidatus Aerophobota bacterium
AATGTCGTTTATATCTTCCCCATGAATTACACTGCTGGCTACATCGGCTAAGATGCCGAGATCAGCCGCCGTGCTTCCTCCGTTTACCTCCTCCACCTTGAAATTTCCACTGCCCCCTGAAGTATCGGTAAGCTTTATGGCATCGCCTACGTTATATCCTGCATCATAATCAATCTCAGCGGTGACTGAAATGCCACTTGCATTGTTTATAGCCTCTATTACGTCCTGGACCGTCAGGGCACCGGTCAAATCGATTACCGCCGATGCTCCACTCCTGTCGGTTATCTTTATAGAGCCCCTTTTAACTCCTTTTTGACCATTCAGCCACTCTAAGGGCGTTTCTCTGTCCACAAATCCTTTTCCCACCTCAATGGTGATGGTTCCTGTTCCCACGATAGTGGTATCAGTATCGCTGTAACCCTGAGAGATAATCTGATGGGTCTGGGCAAGCTGATATACTTTAAGGGGATAAGTTCCTGTCTGAGGAATTCCGGTCACGGTAGCGGTAAGGATACTCTCATCACTGGAGGTGGCTTTGGTAGCCTGGAAGGTAGAGCTACGATTAAGGACAGCTGCGTAGTTCTGCAGGGTGAGAAGGCGGGCGGTAAATGAGCCCCAGGCGGTGAGCTTGGTGTTATTCGCATCGATTCTTTCCTGAAGGGAGTTGACATAGGCCCGTTCAATGCTCATCAAAGCATCGATGGTCTCGTTCCAATCTATAGTTGATATCAGTCCGCTGATGTTCTGAAGAGGAGCTGCCATAAGTAATTCCTTTATTAGTGAGATGTAAAATGTAAGAAGTAAGACGTAAGAAATAAAGTGCAGTAACTTGCTATTGCTTAACACTCCATTTTAGCGCTTCTGCATCAGCAAGCTGATGCACTCTAGTATTATTTGGAGTAAATTAGCTTGCTAATTTATATAAAAGAAGAGCCGATCGGCTAAAAACCGACCGGCCCTTTTATCCTTTACCTCAGAAGCGTCAGCACCATATTGGGCAAGGTATTGGCCTGGGCCAGCATCGCCATAGCCGCCTGAGTTAAGACGTTGTTCCTGGTGAACTCCATCATTTCCTTGGCCATATCCACATCACGAATTCGAGACTCAGATGCCTGCAGGTTCTCCCTGGTGACGTTTAAGCTACGCTGGTTACTTTCCAGGACGTTTGTCTGAATAGCTCCAAGCTTTGCCCTTTCCGCTGAAATGTCACTGATAGCCTCATCGATAACTTTTATGGCTTCTTGAGGGTTATTGGCTAAGGCGTAATCGCCTCCTGTCTTAAGAGCCAAAAGACCCCTCTGTTCAGCACCTTGTTGGGTGGTATAATCAGCACCCAGCTCTGAAGCTCTCATGCTATTGATTGAGAAAGCGTAGATTTCCCCTGCATTTGCTCCAATTTGAAATTGTGCGGTGGACCCATAAAGTCTAACCACATCGACATAATCCTTATCAGAGGTGTTAGAACCGCTGTTTAAAGTGATTGCCATATCCTCCAGGACTGTATCGCTGGCTCCCTTTAAGGTAAGTCCATCACCTACGGCGTTTACGTGTGTATAGGTCGTGCCACTGGTATCAACCCTCTTATACTTGAAGTATCCTGAAATATCGGTCCCGCGAGCATGTTTTGTATATGAGCCAGATGTCACGCTGATTATCAGACCTTTCTCATCGTAAAGATCTATCAGGTAATCGCTTCCGTAATTCTCGTGAACCAGAGCAATGTAACCGCTATTATTTGCACCTGAAATTGTATCGTAAACACCACCAGTTACAGTGATGAACTTAGCATGTATTTCTAACCCAGCACTGCTCAGTGCATCATTTATAGTCTCCATCGCTTCACTGAACGTCATTTCACCGTTCAGGGTCACCTGCACCCCATTGATGTTCAAAGTTGTCGTTTCTCCAGCGGAGGAAAGCACACCCGCACCCGATAATGTTTTATCTCCGCCTGATACCTTCTCTCCCTCATCTTTTCCCAGGGTTGCCCGGGTGGCTGCGCTTGTCACATGCACCGTAACGTAACTGATTCCTGGAACACTGGCCTTTCCCACAGATGCACTTGTCACAACACCGCTATTTTTTATCTCAATGCTTTTCCCGACACTTCCATCCAGAAGCTTCTTTCCCGCAAAGGCTGTGGTGGTGGCGATTCTATCAATGGATTCAATAGCGGAGTCCATCTGTTGTTGATCAGCAGCAATTGCTTCCGAGGTAATCGTTGCCGTGTTGGCAGCGTGCAGGGCTAAGCTACGCATGGAATCCAGCAGGCTATGTATCTCCGTCAGGGCTCCCTCTGCGGTCTGAATCATCGAGATTGCATCCTGGGTATTGCTCAGCGCCTGGTCCATACCCACAATCTGAGCCCTCAGGTTTTCGGACAAGACTAATCCTGCTGGATCATCGGCGGCCTTATTGATGCGGTAACCACTGGAAAGTCTCTCCACGCTTTTCCCTAACTGACCACTTACTTGATTTAAATTTCTCCAGGCAGTCAATGCCGTTATGTTGTGAGCAACTCTCATTCTTTTACTCCCTCCTTTCTATTTATTTTTTTGAAGATAACTTAGGAAGATAAATTAATCTGGCTCTTTTCTCACCTCCTCTGCCTTTGATTTTCTTTCCTGCAACCTGGTAGCCGCAACTTTTAAGTTGCGTACATTTTCGCAAGAATCAAGCCTGCGGCTACTAATTTGCTGTTTTTGTTTCATTAACTATTATCGGCAGATCGGTGAGAAACTTTAATTTAGTGAAGGGTGAAGAGTAAAGAGTAAAGAGTGAGGGGTGAAGAGTGAGGGATTTTTCTTAAAAAGTGCTATAATGCACATAAGAGTTATATTATG
>QMPZ01000217.1 GCA_003648815.1 Candidatus Aerophobota bacterium
AGAAAATCCTCATCGTTTACCAAGACCTCTTGCAATTCATTGAGTTTTGAGCATATCTTTTTCTGTGCCATGAGTTCCTCCTTTTTGATAAGGTTTTAACTTCATCCTTATCTTGGAGGAACAGTGACCCCTTTGCTTTGTCAAGAAGCAATCTCTTTACAGAAATTATAGGACATAATCGGCAAATTCTTCAGGAAGATTATATCCTAAATCTTTGAGCTTTTCAAATGGGGATCTACCATCTATCCCTTTGCCAAAATGAGGCCTTTTTACGTTGTACCAGTATATCCCTTTGTTGCATCCGCAAAAGCTTTCTTTCACTGTTAATAGAGGACAAAAGAGGTATATAAAATTTCTCATCATCTGTCTTATGGGATCTTTCCACTCTTCCCTGATACCCCTTTCTTCCCTTAGGTGCTCTTCCTAAGACTGCTCCATAAGGTCTGTAGTATCTTTCATCTAACTTCTTCAGTTTTTCAGGATTATCTCCTCCCCGCATCCTTCCCCCAATCCTCCTGCCAAAAAACTTCCTCTTTTATTCCCCAGGCTCTTAATCAGCCCATAACAAAGGCTACAAAACAAAGTCCCTTGACAATTGTTTTATATGGGTTTAAAAATGATAGGGGGTGTTTAACTGGCTGTATCTGTCAATATAATTGAGGATCTGGGTCGAGAGTGCATAACAGCGGACAAAAGGCCACGGTGCTTCGCACCTTCGCCCAAATTGCCTCCGGAAACTTCTTTTATCCGCAGAACGTCAGGCGAAATTTTGGGAGAGGAGAAAGGAAAATGAATAATCATAGAAGACATATTCTTTAAGGAGTCGTTTTCTCGCGATACTGGTTTTAATCGTCGTAATCGCCATCACTTCGAGTATGCTACCCATCAGCTGTAAAAGAAGACAATACGCCGACAAATACTAAAAATTATACTGTGATTGATACCAGGCAGACCAAGTGTTACGATAACTCAAGGAAGATTTCCTGTCCAAAGCCAAGAGGAGGATTATGAAGGTCTTGCTCAGCGGCGCCTTCGGAAACGTTGGCCTTAGCACCCTGGAAGAGCTAATCAGAAAAGGCCATGAAGTCAGGGCTTTCGACCTCAAAAATGGAAAAAATTTGAAGATATCAAGGAGGTATGAGAGCAAGAGTGAGATCATCTGGGGTGATCTGAGAGAGCGCGAGGAAGTGGAAAAAGCGGTTGAGGGACAGGAGGTGGTTATTCACACCGCGGCTATTATACCTCCTTTAGCCGACCGGAATCCAGAGCTTGCCGAAGCCGTAAATGTTGGCGGAACCCTCAATATCATCAAAGCAGCGGAGAATCAGTCCAAGAAACCTAAGATTATCTATACTTCATCTATAGCCATTTACGGAGATAGACGTAAATCACCCTTGATAAAGCCCACTGATTTCCCCCACCCTAACCCTGATGACGAATATGCTAAGCAAAAACTCAAATGCGAGAACCTGATCAGAAAATCAAGACTGGAATGGGCGATTTTCCGTTTAACCTATATTGTTTCTCCGGATAAGCTCCAGATGGACCCTCTGATGTTCCGGATGCCTCTGGACACCTGCCTTGAGATATGTCATACAAAGGATGTCGGATTAGCGCTGGCCAACGCCGTGGAAAGCGACCAGATATGGGGTAAGGTAATGCACATTGCCGGTGGCAAAAAATGCCGGATCACCTACAAAGAATATATTGACCAAATGATGGAGATTTTCGGTTTGGGAAAGAATTTCTTGCCTCCGGAAGCATTCAGTAAGAGCGATTTCCATTGCGGATTCATGACAACTGAGGAAAGCCAGAGCTTGCTGAATTACCAAAGGCATACACTGGACGACTATTTTAAGGAAGTAAAGCAGAAAGTTAAATTCAAGCGATATTTCATGCGGGTCTTCAAACCTCTTATTCGCATCTGGCTTTTGCGACAATCTCCTTATTATCGTGCTCGGCACCACCGGGGAACACTTTCCTAAAATCAAGAACCTGAGGCGAAAATTCATTCACTGCTGGGCTCTCTATTTTTGTAATGGTGACCACAGATACAGAATATCCACCTGTATCAGGTACAGCTTTAAGGACTGCAATTACAGATTTTGATTTGAATGCTGCAATTGCTGTGATAACAAGTGCTGTAGTACTGTCATTGGCTCATAATTTCTTTAAACCATGTTTGGCTGAACTTTACCATTAAACATTTATATTCTTTTGTAGAGGTGTATACGTGCGATAAAGATGTCATCGAAAAATGTAACCTTAAGAGTCAAAAATCAGGTGTGCACGGACAGCTAAAATAACTCCTTAGGGGACGGCAACTTTTACGAGGGGATATTTGAAAAATAGCGGAGTTCCTTTATACTCCTAATAGGTTCAAATACCTAAAACAAATCAGGAGGGAACCCCGCTATGAGTCGTCGATCTTTGGAGGAAATTGTGGGACTAAAAGCAGTAGCGAAAAAGAACGAAGGTAGGATGAGTAGGTGCGAGATTGCTAGGTTATTTGGCGTCACCGAGGGGACTGTACGCTACCACCTGAAAAGGGAAAAAGAGGGAGCAGTAGACAGACGAAAAGAAAAATTCATGAAAGCCACCCCTTACGCTCACATTATAGATGAATGGATGGAAAATAGCAAGGGGGATACACCACCTGCAAGTGTCAAGGAGCTTTATGAGTATCTGGTAGAAGAATACGGGTATCGGGGAAGCTACAAATCAGTCCTTCGCTTTGTGAGAAAGCATTATCCACCGCCTCCTTCTCGTCCTCGAAGAAGAGTGGAGCTTCCCGCAGGCTGCGCTGCCCAGGTTGACTGGGCAGAGGACATACC
>QMPZ01000218.1 GCA_003648815.1 Candidatus Aerophobota bacterium
CATTTTAGAGATGCGAGTAAGTAAGTTAAAAGGATTTGGATCGCTGAAAGGAGCAAGATTTTTCTCTTCTCTTTTTGAGGTTTGGTACAACCACCTCAGACCAAGCCAAAGATTTAACGGGAGACCTCCAGTTCCTTTAACAGAGGATTATCCAGCTAGTCCGGTACTTGGATGGAAACTCCTCATCGAGAAAGCCTTAAGTGGCTAATCCAGCTGGGGTGCCAGCTCTACGTTCCCACCTTAGGGAAGGTACAACTTGTTACTGAAAAATCACCCCATTTTTCTCCTACAAGAGGGGATAAGCCATTTATTTTTCCTCATCCTTTAGTGACAAAGAGCTTAATTTGAGTTTTTCCTTACTTTTTACCTACTTTTCATTTTGTTTTTGACAGTGGCAAATTTGTTCATTCTCCTTGTCGAAGCGCTTCAAAGAGAATCTAAAGCTCTCTTTTTTGCAATAAACCTGGCTTCTTTTCCCCACCTCCTTTCTATCTTCTCAATCTTTCCAGAATAAGCAAAGTAAAAGACACCTTCAGCTACCCCTTACAGAGCTTCAACATTGACCGTTACTGCTCCAGTAGACCTCACAATCTCAACACCATCTTTTATGACTATAGTCCCCTTATCTGAACTTTCGATATCCCACTTAGCTCCTAAGGCGCGATAGTTCCTCAGGGAGGCTCTCCTGTTACACAGGCTGCCAAATCTAATGCATCCACTCCAGGGCTCAATCATAACAAGTTCCTGCATTCCTATGTAACTCAACAATCCTCCCCAGGTGTAAAGTGGATCGGAATTTCTCACATCATCTCCCTCACCGGTTATAGCATTATAGTTTTCATGGACATGTCCTTCCTCTTCCCATTCTCTACCAAAGAGCTCGACAGATTTGATGGCAAACTCCTGTGCAACGCTCTCAAATCCATATCGCTTAAGTCCTTCGTAAACCAAGAAGTTCATTGGTGCCCAAATTCTTCCTCTCCAATAGTTGTTATCTGCAAATGCTGGATCTTTTTTCGAGATACTCGGGATTACAAATTTACCCCAGAATTCACTTTCATTAAGAAGATGTTCATTTAACATCCTTCTTGCCATTCCAATTGAGGGAATTCCAGCAATAAGTGGATAAAAACATGTAGGAGAAAGCCTCTCAGAGAATCTACCATCCCAGAACCTGTTCTGATATATTCCAGTCTTCTCATTCCAAAGGAGCTCATTTATGCGTCTTTTCATATCAAAGTACTCGTTGAGATACTTTAATTCATCTCCATACTGACCAAGTTCAGCGGCGATTTTTGAAAGAGCCCAAGCATCAAGAGCATAAAGCGAATTAAGTCCCACATCGTCCAGCTCCATGGTATTAGTCCTCTCATTAAAGGAGACATTGTCATACATGGGGCTGTTGTCAAGTCCTGATTCAAATTTTGCTGCCTGCAGGTTATGATATTGCCATCTCTCCACCCCTTTAGCATCGGATCCCCATTCCAGAAGGCCGTTTTGGTTTCCATCCCTGCATTTGAACCACCACTCATGCCACCTTTTAAGAACTGGATAAGATTCCTCAAGAAGTCCTATATCCCTGTGTTGAAGGTAAATCTTTAGTACACAATAACTTCCCACTGGCGGTTGAGACCGATCCTCTGATTTGGCTAAGGCACTGCCAAAGTTGGGAACAAAACCTCTTTCCGTTACCTCAGAAAGTATAGCTCTAATGTTACTGTATGCAAGTTCTTTATCCTCAGCGGCAACCATAAGGGCGGTAAAGAAGGTATCCCAGTCGAAGAGAACATATCCTCCCCAGCTTACACACCACTCCCTACTTACTGGAGAGCATATATGAGGCCAGTTTGACTTATATATCGTATTCCATGCTATAGCTTCGATCATAGCCTCTACACAACCAGAGAGAAACTCATCTCCAGAGAGTCTATTCTTAAGATACAGGCTTTTCTTCTTCTCAATTATTTCCTCAAGAGCAGTCGGTGAATAAGATGGCCATTGTCGGGGGGCACACGCAAACGTCACCTCGCAGATAGGCTCAAGCTTAAAGGTTGAAGAAATACCACGGATCTGAAATTTTTCTCCAGGATCGTTCAGCTTCCTCACAATTACCTTAATAGCCCGGCTTTCTTTCTCACAAAGTTTTAATCTACATATGAGGGCATCATTATAATTTGAACCTTCAATTTGAACTTTTCTTCCAAGAACATTAAGCGTTATCTGAGAATAATTTCCATCTAAAGCATGGGGCCCTATTCTGTAAAGATTTTTCCATCTACACTCTTCAACTCTATCCATTCCATCCTCAAAGACAAAGATTATTTCGGGACCATCAGGTCTTGAGAAACCGTTTAAATACCTACAATTGTAAGTATTCCACATTATAGTGTCCTCCTGACTCCTATACTTGCCATCGCTTATCTTTCTCGAATCTTTTGACTCCCTCGAAAATGGCCAAACTTATTTTCCCAATCCCCCTATGCCAACTCCAGTTGGCCTTTTTATTTCAACCGTCAAGTATTTTCTTTTTTAGAAGAATAAGAAGAATAAAATGAAAAATAAAACAAGAAAATAGTTCACCTTCACGAAAATCAAAACTATGCATTTATACCTTTTGCAAAATTATACTCATTGAAGAACATCTTGTCAACCCTCGCATCCAAGAAAGTTACATCTTTGATGAGTCAACAACCCCTGCTTTGGTTACATAGTTATATGATTTGACACGGCATAATCACCAACCGAATATTGATGAGTTGCTGAGTAAATTCCTATGGGTATAGCTACAGCATAGGTGAAGATAAGGGTGAAGAGGGATATTATTATCGTC
>QMPZ01000219.1 GCA_003648815.1 Candidatus Aerophobota bacterium
ATTTTACAAAAGTAGTCAACTTATCGATATTATCGATAAAATTTCTCAATTTCTCCTTGAAGAAAAATTGGAGGTACTGATAACATCATTCCTCTGAGAAATTTCTTTTCACCTCTCTCCCAAAATTCTCCCGAGAAAAGATCGCACGGTTCCACTATAAATATGCGATTGGTGAAGTTACCGCAGTACACCCGAAGCTCTATAAGCTTTACTTTTAGAAGGGCTTACCTATAACTGCCTTTGAGCTTTCCTCTCTTAAAGTCACCTTAAAAAGAGTCAGATATAATAGTTTATAATAGTTAAGATGTCAAATGGACAATTACATTCATAGAAGGACTTTCACCCTGTTATTAGCTTACCCATTTATAGCAGGCTACACTACTTGAGTATTTATGCTATTTATAAGGGTCAGCTGCATCACGCAAGCCATCACCCAAGAAGTTAAAAGCTAATACTGTGATAACGACGAATACTCCTGGGATCAAAAGCCAAGGATGTAGAGCAACTGTTCTTATATTTTGGCTATCCTTTAACAATGTGCCCCAACTAACTGCCGGAGGACGAATGCCAAGACCGAGAAAACTCAAGGCTGTTTCTCCTAAAATCATCGAGGGTATACTCAAAGTCAAACTCACTATAAGGTAACTTAAGAAAGAGGGAAGAAGGTGTCTTGTGATAATACGCAACTCACTACTTCCGCTAATCTTAGCAGCCATAACAAAATCTTGTCCTTTTAGTTCTAAAAACTTTCCTCTCACTACCCGGGCCAAACTACACCAGCCTATAATAGAAAGGATAATCGTAATAGCAAAATAGACCTTAATTGATGACCAACGAGGAGGAAGAGCCGCACTTAAGGCCATCCATAAGGGAATAGTAGGTATGGATATTAGAAATTCTATAATTCTCTGAATAACCATATCAGCAGTTCCTCCATAATATCCAGAGATTCCTCCCAGAATAGCTCCTAAAACAAAACTGATGCCTACTCCCACCAAGCCTATAGATAGAGAAATACGAGTGGCATAAATATTACGAGAGAATATGTCTCTACCTAATTTGTCTGTTCCAAACAAGAATATTACACCGTCCTCCACCCCAAAAAAATGGATGTCGCCAGGAAACAAATTCCAAAGTTTATACTTATTACCAAGGATAAAAAAGCGAAGGGGATACTTCTTGGTTTTATCTGCAATGTATTTTCTGCGCAAGGTTTTAGGATCATATTTTTTCTTCAGTCCGTAGACAAAAGGTCTAAGATAAAATTTGCCCTCCTCATCGAAGAAATGAATCATCTGGGGTGGGCAATAGATATATTTTGGATAGCGTTTATAGATATCATAGGGAGAAAAAAATTCACAAAATAGTGCTACAATATATAAAATAATCAATATGCTACTTCCAAATAGAGCTAACTTATGCCTCTTAAATTTTCGCCACATAAGCTCCCATTGAGTTGCTACATAATAACTTTCGTCAGCAATAAACCCTTCCTTATTCTTTTTCACCATTTTCATCATTGCGTCCCTTCCTTCCCATATCTAATACGAGGATCTACCCAAGCTAGCAAAAGGTCGGAAATAAGAGTTCCTATTACGGTTAAAAAAGTTAGAAGCATAATGATGCTCCCGGCTAAATACATATCCTGGGATATCAACGCCCCAAAAAGTAGAGGACCAGTGGTAGGTAAACTTAATACAATAGAAGTAATGGTTTCTCCAGAGACAATATAAGGAAGAGTCCATCCCAGGGTACTAACCATAGGGTTAATGGCTACTCTCACCGGGTATTTGAATAAGAGCTGTCTTTCTGAAACCCCCTTAGCTCGAGCAGTAATGACATATTGTTGGTGAAGCTCGTCTAATAAACATCCACGCATAACTCTGATAGCCCCTGCTGTACCAGCTGTTCCAATAACTATGATGGGAATAGGGAGATGTTTCAACATATCGAGAAATTTTGCCACACTCCAAGGAGCCGTCTGATACTCAGTAGAAAAAAGACCACCTACATGGAGGCCAAAGTATTTGTAAAAAATGAACATTAAGATTAAGGCAAGGAGAAAGTTTGGAATAGCCAGACCCATAAAACCAATTACAGTAAAGCTATAATCAGCAATAGAATACTGATGGGTGGCTGAATAAATTCCAACGGGTATAGCCACAGCATAAGCAAAAATCATAGTTAAAATAGATATAATCACTGTCAGAGGAAGTCGCTCAGCAATTAACTCACTTACTGGTCTATTCCACTGAAAAGAGTGACCAAGATTTCCATGTAGCATGTTCCACATCCACTTAAAATATTGAATATATAACGGTAAACCTAGACCATATTGCCTTTGCAGTGAGAGAACTTGCTCTTCGCTAACTTGTACCCCCTTTGCTTTTAAGGACTCTACAAGGTTGGTTAAATAGTCACCTGGGGGAAGTTGAATAATAATGAAGGAAACAACTGATACTGCCAACAAGATAATAATCATATAAAAACACCGACGGATAACATAAGACAACATTTCTTTTTCCCTTTGAGTTAATTTAAAACTTCCCTCTTTATATTTTCAACCCAAACCTTAAAACAACCCACTTAGCCAACTTCTTTGTAAATATTCAGGTGCTTTCTATTAATCTAAAATAGCTTAACTTGAGCTTTGAAAAATCATGTAGGATAAGCTCTGGACTCTATATCTATTATGGTTCATTCTTCCCTAAAAAGAGAGGAGTTTTCAATACTTTCTCTTTGTAAGACCTTTCTTTCCCCAAGCTAATAGGCCTATTTATTTCTTACCTTTCATCTCCTCCCGGCCCTGTTTTTAACTCTTCCATTAAAG
>QMPZ01000220.1 GCA_003648815.1 Candidatus Aerophobota bacterium
TTGGTCCCGATTTTGCTGTAATTGAACATGATTCAGATTTTAATTTTTCTGCTCCCCAGAAGTTTATAGATGAGGCAGGACCTGTTGGAATTTACGAGAGACTTCCGGCAGAGAGCCTGTCAGATAAGAAGGTGAGAATGCTATATAACCTGCAACTTTTCTGGTCTTCTCTGGAGGTTATCTGCGGGTGTATTTTTGCCCTTGCCCCTGTACGTTACATGAAAATACGTCACCTTGTAGAGGCAATAAGAGCTATTACAGGGTTTGAGACTTCTTTATGGGAACTTATGAAATTAGGAGAGAAGAGATTAAATATGTTCAGGGTGTTTAACCTGAGAGAGGGATTTACTTTTGAGGATGATATACTTCCCGACAGGATGTTTCAGCCTATCCAATCTGGTCCAAGAAAGGGGCAGAAGCTTGATAAAGATGAGTTTAATAAGGCTCGCTCCTTATACTACGAGATGATGGGCTGGAATGATAAGGGGATCCCGGGTAAAGGGAAGTTAAGCGAACTTGATCTTGGATGGATAGAGGAGTATCTTCCCACAAAAAATGAGTGAAAAAGTTAGCTCTTATTTTGATCCTTCCAGCTATTATCATTCTGGGTGCCTTAACCCTTTATCTATTTGGATTTATGATTTATCTAATAGTATAGTTTGCTTTAATTGTGCAAAAATATTGTCAGAGGTCTAACTTTTGGGGCTATAAAATAGCTATCAGTATAAAAAGAGTGTCAGCAGGAGGGAGCAATGGACAATGAGATTATTGAAGGTTTAAGAAAAGCTATTAAAGAGTATGATAACGAAAAAGCAGAAAATCTGGCTAAAAGGGCAGTCGAGGAAAAACTGGATCCTCTACGAGTACTGGATGCAATGACAGTTGCAATAAGAGAGGTTGGTGATGCTTTTGGAAGAGGAGATCTTTGGCTTCCAGATTTAGTTGGAGCAGCAGATGCTATGCAAGCTGCTATGCCAATAATAGAGGAGGAAATTAAAAGGACCGGTGCAAAAAGAGAAAGCCTGGGAACCGTTGTAGCAGGAACAGTTTTTGGGGATATTCACTCAATAGGAAAAACAATGGTATGCACACTTCTTACCGCTGAAGGGTTTAAGGTGCATGATTTAGGGGTAAATATAAAAGCAGAAGAGTTTTTACAGGCAAGTAGAAATTATAATGCAGATATTCTGGCTATGTCTGCTCTTATGACAATGACCGCTCCAGAACAAAAGAAGGTAATCGAACAGTTAAAAAAGGAAGGCTTAAGAGATAAGATAAAGATAATGGTTGGTGGAGGAGCGATAACAGAGGAGTTTGCCAGGGAAATTGGAGCAGATGGGTATGATCCAACAGCACCAGGTGCGGTTAAGCTGGCAAGAAAATTGATTGGAAGATAGGAGAATAAAATGGCAAAAGGGTTTATGCGCAGGTTCTCGCCCTTGAAAATATTAACAGATGAGCAGGTTGAGGCGATCCATAGAGGGACACTGGATGTTCTCCAGGAAACAGGAGTTCTGGTTTATAATGAGAAAGCATTAAGTGTTTTTAAAAAGGCAGGCTGTGATGTAGATTTTGAAACAAAGAGGGTGAAGTTTCCACCTGGATTGGTTGAGGAGTGTTTGCGAAAATGTCCAAGTAGCTTTCGCGTTAAGGCAAGAAACCCAAAAGATGATTTGTTAATAGGACAGGATAATGTTCTCTTTTTTAATTTTCCCGGGACAGATACCGTTGATCTTGATACCTGGGAACCCAGGCCTCCAACTAAAAAAGAGCATATTGATCTTATTAGAGTTTTAGATGCCCTGCCAAATGTTCATTTTTTAAATGCTTACCCTTATTTTGGATTCAGTGGTGGTATTCCTGAGGTTATGAAGGAAATAGAAGGTGTTGCCCTGAGGATAAGAAATTCAACTAAGGTTACAATTGCAATTGCTAACAACGATATTGATATGTTTACAATAAGGATGGCAAGGGCAGCTGGATCAGAGATTTTTGCCAATCCCAATACCTCATCACCTCTTACCTGTTACACCGATCAGGTTAACGCCTGCTTTCTTGCCGCTGAGTATGATCTTCCAAGTATGATATGGGATGGGGCTACTTCCGGGGGTACTGCACCTGCCAGTTTAGCTGGAGTGGTGGTACTTAGCAATGCTGAACTTATGCCTTATATAGTGCTCCTTCAGCTTTTAAAACCAGGAGCAAGGGTAGCAGTTGCAAATCTTGTTCTGCCTCAAAATATGACAAATGGGGCTCCCGCCTTTGGCGAGATAGGTGTTTCTCTGCATAATGTGGCATTTAATCAAGTATGGCGAGAATATGGAGTTCCCACTGTATCCTCTTCCTGTAGACCTACAAGCTCTAAGAGGATAGATTTTCAGCTGGGTTATCAGAAAATGATGCCCACTCTTCTTTCTGCTTTATCCGGATCCAGTATTTTGCAACTTTACAGCAGTATCTATGGTGAAATTACAACTCACCCAATTCAGGCTATATTAGATGACGATATAGCAGGAATGATCGGGCGCTTTTTAGAGGGTCTTGAGGTAAGTGATGAATCACTTGCCATAGACCTGATAAATGAGGTTGGGCCAATTCCGGGGCATTATTTAGGTAAGAAACATACCAGAAAATGGTGGAAAAAGGAACAATTTGTGCCAAAGGCAGCTGATAGGTTAACTTACCCTGAGTGGGTTAAAACAGGTAAGAAAAGTTGTATTGATTATGCTAAGGAAAGAATGGAAGAGATACTATCCACCCACAAGGTAGATCCTCCCCTAACCCAGAGTCAGGAGGAGAAGATAGAGAGAATATTAAA
>QMPZ01000221.1 GCA_003648815.1 Candidatus Aerophobota bacterium
ACTTATCTTAGAGTCATATTCCACGAAACTGCCCTCATCTAAGGTGATTTCAATTCTCTTTCTTGCTCCCAGGTAAAAATGATACCCACATTTTGGGCAGACTCTCAGGTTTTCCTCTAATCTCTTATTGTAGATAATCTCCGAACAGCTCGTGCACTTTGTCCACAGGCCATCGGGAACCTCGAGCTTTTTCTTCCCCTTTCTTATTCTATTGTAGGTTCTCTGAAACCATCCCATTGCTCTTAGTCCGCTATATTTTTATTCCCCCTTACGAGAGAGAACTTATTTCTTCTTAGCGTTCTCATAACTTACAAAAAAATATATTACAAAAAACTAAAGATGTCAAAATTTACTTTAGCTTACCAGGACCACTCTTATGTCCATCACGTTTGTCCTGGTAGGACCGGTGATGACCAGATCATCCAATTGCTTGAGGAAATGATAGGAATCATTGCGTTCCAGGTATTTCTGTGGGTCAAGGCCAAGTTTTTTCGCCCTTTTTACAGTACTTCCATCGACGATGCCACCAGCAGCGTCAGTAGGTCCATCGGTGCCGTCAGTACCTGCGCTTAAGATGACCACACCGTCCAGTCCTTCTATTTCCATGCCCGCTGCCAGGGCAAATTCGAGGTTTCTACCCCCCAAGCCATCTCCCTTGACGGTCACGGTGGTCTCTCCTCCTGAAATGACACAAGCTGGAGGAGGAATGGGATTACCTGTGGAAAGGATTTCCCTGGCGATCGCTGCATGGACCTTGGCTATCTCCTTGGCTTCTCCTTCAATAGATGAGGAAAGGAAAAGGGTGTTGAAGCCAAGTTCCTTGGCCTTCTTCTCGGCCCCCCTTATGGCCAGAACGTTGCTTCCAACAATTAAGTTAAACGCCCTTCGGAAGATTGTCTTATTCTCCTTGGGCGTCTCCGGAATCTTTCCTTCAATACCCTGCTGAATGTGCCGGATGATGGAACCTGGAAGTTTATCGAGAAGCTCATACCTTCGAAGAACTTCCTTGGCATCCAGAAAGGTACTTTTGTCAGGAACAGTCGGTCCGGAAGCTATTACGGCCAGGTCGTCCCCGATGACGTCAGAAAGAATCAGGGTTATGAGTTCTGAGGGATAAGCTGCACAGGCCAGTCTTCCCCCTTTTATTTTGGAAATGTGCTTTCGCACAGCATTTATTTCCTGAATAGTGGCTCCGCACTTAAGGAGAAGTTCGGTGGCCCTTCTCTTCTCCTCTAAGGTAATACCCTCGCAGGGAAGCGGTAGTAAAGCTGAACCTCCTCCGGAGATCAGGCAGATGACGAGGTCATCGCTTTTTGTCTGAGAAAGTAGATTGAGAATCTCTATACATCCCTGCATTCCACTCTTATCCGGAATTGGATGTCCTGCCTCGTTCACCTTGATGAGCTTCAGCTTTTCAGTATATCCATATTTGACGTTTATAAGTCCCGCCTCTATTCTATCCCCCAAAACCTCCTCAACTGCCTTAGCCATCGAAGCAGCTGCCTTGCCGCCGCCAACCACAAAAACTCGCTTAAAGTCATCGAGCTGGTAAAGTTTTGTCCCCACATAAAGCCTGGAGCTTTTCCGGTGAAGATATCTCTTAACCGCTTGATAAGGGTCGACCTCCTCAACAGCCGCTTTAAATATTCTCAATGCCTTATCTCTTAAGTTCTCCTTTCTCGTCATCAATTACTCTCCAAGAGACTGCTTCCGCTTCTTGGTTTTAAAAGGAGGGTTCTTCTGCCACAAAGTTTCCCGAGCTTATAAAGATTGACAAGCGGAAGGATAGTGGTATTCTTAGACAAAAAGGTGAGTGCCGAAGGGGGGATTCGAACCCCCATGAGGTTTCCCTCGCATGATCCTGAGTCATGCGCGTCTACCAATTCCGCCACTTCGGCATGAGTTTAAAGAAGGTAAGACTTATCTTTTCCTAATATTTTATTACATATCCAGAGAAAGTCAAATTTTAGGAGTTGTGCTGAAAACGAGCTGGAGAAAGTTAATGAAGGACGAGTACTATCGAGATTATTTGGATATAGTAAGATCGTTTCGTCAGTACTTAGAGAAACGAAAGGAAAAGGGAGTTAAGGCAGTTTCCTCAGAGAATGAGGACTCGCAGGAACTTTTGGAAAAGCTTTTTCACTCCATTCAGAGATGTCGAAAATGTCCACTTTATAAGTTCAGGACCAATCCTGTTCTGGGAAGGGGGAATCCCAAAGCAAGGATAATGCTAATAGGAGAGGCACCGGGCAGGGAAGAGGATCTGCAGGGAAAACCTTTTGTGGGAGCAGCAGGAAGGCTTCTGGGAGAAGATTTAAGAAAGGCGGAAATTCCTGAGGAGGATATTTATATAGCTAACGTGCTTAAATGTCGTCCTCCTCGCAACAGAGACCCTTCTCCAGAGGAAATCAAGGCATGCTTTCCCTTTTTGCTCGAACAGATTAGAATTGTCAATCCCAGGGTTATCTGTACCTTAGGCAAATTTGCCACGCAGACTCTTCTCAACACCAAACAAAGTATCTTACGTCTGCGAGGGAAAGTTTTAAGTTATCAGGGTAAAATACCCCTTATTCCTACCTTCCATCCTGCTGCTTGCATTTATCGGCCTGATTGGAGGAAGTTTTTTCTGCAGGATCTTTGCCTGGTAAGAGAGCAGCTCTCCAGGAGGAAAGGGACTTGAAGGTGTTTTTCTTCATCTTTTTTTGGAGTTTCTCTCCAAGTTAAATATTGTTTTCTTGAAGTATTAGGAATTTATAAACATTTGTTTAATAAAGGGGGGGAGCAGCGAAGCGTTGAGGGGTCATTCCGAAGGAATGG
>QMPZ01000222.1 GCA_003648815.1 Candidatus Aerophobota bacterium
GCGGGAAGAGTGGAGAGGTCTCATAGAACAGACGATGAGGAATTTTATATCCCCCCACCCTTCTCTCCATTAACGATGAGAAAGAACTCTTGCGTTACGCAGGGAAATGGAGAAACTTTTCCAACGTAAGAAGGCCGCACTTCGGCAAGGGTATAAATGGAAAACCACCCTTACAGAGACTAAGGGAGTTGGGTTATGACCTTCCTGAGGAGTTCGCCTGCTTTCCGCCCATCATCTTAGATGATGTCTCTACCTTTTGGGCGGTAAGGGTGGTAACGATCTCCCGGCCCCATACAAAAGTGTATAATAATTATGAGAAAGAGCTAATTCCCTTCACAGAAGATTGAACCATGTCTCCTCACAAAATCAGTTTGTTCTCCCTTAAACTCCTTAAAAACGAAATTTGACTATTTCACGTTTCTTTTCTAGAAACTCTCATTTATCCCAGCTGACGGCCTACGTGCTTTTCACCTCTTCCTGACCTTATATTCAGCTCTTTTCTTACTCAAGGTCTAATTTCATTGTTTATGAAAAAACCTTTTGTTTTGTTTAGAGGAGGGTCGGAGTCACACTGAGGAAAAAACTCGATCCTAATTCATCTATTAGCACTTTCCTTTTACTATTCAATAGGTAACTCTGTCGGAGGAATTCTCATGTCCTGTGGTGGTATTACCGGTAATTCTCTTGGTTTTCCTAAAGCTTTTGTCTGTGGGCAATAATCATATGGATATCTATAACTACGTGTCGAAAATCCTTTTATATGTACATACTCCCAGACTATTTCTCCTTCAGGTGTTACTTCAAAAATTCTCCGTCCAGCAGTTTCATTTATAAGCGTATTGCCATTAGGAAGTCTTTGTGAGCTGGAGGTAAAGTTACTGTGAAATCTTTCTCCATCTTCGTATTTCCAGACTACTTTTTTAGTTGGTGGCTCAACTTCTAACACAAAAGAACATCCCGCATGGGCAAGGTCCTTTTGGGGAGATGCGCCATTATCAAATATCAGTATATTGCCCTCACCTGGTATTCCCTTCTCTATCATATGGGGTTCATGTTGACCTGACAGGCCACCTTTATAATCGCCGGTGTATTCCCAGACTATCTCTTGAGTATCTCTGTCCACTATTAACACGAGATCTAATTGTCTTAGGCTTATCAACACATTACCAGGCTTGAATCTGTCATCCCCCTTATCATACCATTTATTCTCTGGAAGTGCTTGAACAGTATTAGTATGAGTCCAATCGCTTATTGTATTATTATTTGGCCCTGCCCGCCAATCACGTGATGCAGGTATCTGGTTACAGCGATTTATGTCGAGATGCTCATATTCGTGCCACTCCCATACCACCTTCTTATCTGGGGTAACTTCTAAAATGACATCTGAATAAATACTGATATTTCTACGCCTGGGATCCTTTATCTTTTCCTTATACTTTTCCGGTACCTCTTCTCTACAAATCATAAGGGTGTTACCGTTGTCCTTTCTAAAAATATCGTGATGAGGGTTGCCTATGGAGGGGACGTATTCCCAAACCAATTTACCATTCCAATCATATTCTTGCACTCCCCCCTTTGTCTCCATAGCTCCTCTTAGAGTAAGAATATGTCCATTCTTAAGAAGTCTAGCTCGGACGATACCACCTTTAATACGTGAGGAATCGGCTGTCCATCTATGGACGATCTGACCATTCATGTTAATCATTAAGACTTCCGGCTTTCCTTGATGTGCAAGAGGAAATACCGTATAGCCATTGCAACACTTTTCTGGTTTATATATGGTCGTTCCCTTAGGATATACCGTTACCATTTTTACCTCCTGGATTGAAGTTGATTATTTTTTCGCGAAAGTTATTCGACGCTTTTGCTCTTTAGATGTCTTTTCAAAAAGAACCTATTTTTCTTTGTCTTAAGCTGATAAGATTTTTTATAATTCTTGCAATATCCCGTCTTGCATGAGTTGTGCAAAGCTGGTGGAGACAGATTTTGAAGTAACTGGCAACCACCCTGTATGTAGGCAGAAGATCGGTTATGAGAACTTGAGGATTAAACCCTGCTTGCTTGTATTTCAAGGCTGGTGTTCCTATCCTTCCTCTTCTTTCTATATAATCAAAAAAAACTAATAAATAAAAAAGATTTAGGGGATATAGCAAGAAGACCGAAATTCCACTCCTGAGACCTCTTAGCCATCTTAATCCAGACCTTGTCTATAGTACAATGGGAGATACTCACCAAAGATCTTGGTTTTGAGTTAATCTTCCTTGCAAGAGAGGATGCTCTTGTAAGCTCGCTCCAGATAAATCCTAAGGATACATCTACATATAGAATCTTTCGGATAGGGTCTGTAAAGCCCTTAGGGATGCCTTCCCATCAGCTTAAAGTTCTGCGATGGCTCTTCTAATTTCCTCTCTTATATGGGCACGGAAGATGTGCCCCCTTTTTCCACATGGAAGCTCTTTTTATAGTTCGGACAAAGGAAGCGCTGAATTAGCTTTTCCTTTTTAGGTTTTAGCTTGTCAAAGAACCCTTTTGGCCTTCTTTTATAAGTGCCATTTCCTGCATCCACAATAAGGACATCTTATAGATTCTAAGTTTTCTTTTTGTAATTTTTGTGATTCTAATCTTTTCATTAGAAAATGGATTTGGCTTTCTCTTTCCTCTAAGCGGGCCTTCAGCTTATCTACCTCCTCTTTTAGCTTCTCCTCAAGGTTTTTTGAGGATGTTTAAATCTAGGACCACGTTTGCGAGGCTCTAGAGCTTCCTCCAAGGCAGAAAGTGCTCTTTCCTTCCAGATGTATATGGAAGTTCTGTGAACC
>QMPZ01000223.1 GCA_003648815.1 Candidatus Aerophobota bacterium
CTGTTATCCTCTGGCCATTGATTATCTTAAAAGAGGGCTGGTGAAAGTAGATAAGATAGTAACCCACGTTTTTCCTTTAAGAGAATACAAAAAAGCTATGAAGATTGCTTCTAAGGGTCAGGACTCCATTAAGGTGACGTTAGCTCCTGGTGGATAAGTTTCAACTATTATTGCGTCACCTCTCATTCTCCTTTGTCGTTTTCTTGATTTAACACCTTGAATTTTCTTCATATGGTGAAGCTATGAATATAGCTGCAAGGAGGAAAGATGGATAAAGAAAGAATAAATGAGGAAGAAATTGATCTTCGAGATTACCTTGAGGTAATTGTAAGGCGAAAATGGATTATTATAGGGGTAACTCTGGCAGCAGTGATAGGTGCAGGGATGGTAAGTTTTTTTGTTTTAAGGCCGGTTTATCAAGCTACATCAATTCTGATGGTTTCCAAGCCAAAGTATCAAGTTGAGCTTGAGCCAAAGATTCAAACGTTCATACCTTCTACTGAGCTCTCTTTGGAAACCTATGGAAACTTAATCAAAAGTGGAAATATAGAACAGAAGGTTATTGAGAAACTAAGCCTAAATCAGCCTCCAAATGAGCTTACCGTGGAGGACCTCGATAAGATGCTTTCCGTAGAAATCATAAAAAATACCAATCTTATAAAGATGAGTTTAGAGGACAATTCTCCCCGACGGGCGATGGAGATAGTGAATACCTGGACAAATTTATTTGTAAAGGAAAACGAGGGCCTTCTTTTAAAAGAAGTCAGGGAAGCTCAAGCATTTGTTAAGAGGGAATTGGAAGCTTCACGACAGGAGTTATTCAAGGCAGAAGAGAAGATGCGTGAGTTCAATGAGAGGAATAAAATCGATGTCCTGGAAAAGGAAATACGGGAAATCCTCAACAAGATGGTAAATTATGAGTCAAGGCTTGCCGATGTGAAGATGTCCATCAAAAAGGAGGAGGCAAGGATAGAGCAAATCAACGCAATTTTAAAAAAGGAGGAAAGATTTTTGAAGCTAACTAAATCCATTATTGAGGATCCATTTCTGCATCAACTTATGGACAGGATTGGTAGAGATGAGGATGTACTAAATTTAAGGTTTACAAGTGAGGAGTTAAATCCCGTATATGATAACTTAGCTCAAGAGTTAGCATCCAGCATGATTTCTCTTCATTCTCTTAAGACTGAAAAATCAGAGCTGGAGAAAAATATCGCTAATTTTAAGAAAAACCTGGAGGCGCTGAAGAAAGAACTTGCCCAGGAGAAATTAACTCAATCTCGCCTTGAAAGAGTGGTGGAAATTGCCAGGCAAACTTTTGGTGTTCTTTCCCAGAAAGCTGAGGAGATAAAGATCTCTCTCGGGGCTACCAGTAATACAGTAAAGGTAGTCAGTTTGGCTACTGAACCAAGGTCTCCCATTAAGCCGCGCAAAGGACAAAATATCTTAATTAGCGGCGTTCTTGGATTATTTGTGGGAGTGCTTGTGGCATTCTTTGTAGAATATTGGGAGGAGAGCAGGGAAAGAGAGAAAAAGGTAAAATAAATCTTTTAGCCATGGTCAATTTTGGAAACACATTTGCCAATCGTATTTAACAGAATACGATTTTTCCTATGATTGTTCTCCAAAGGAAACGATATGGAAAGCTTAAGATACCTGATAAGTGAGTGGTTGGAGACCAAACTCCCTTTCCTTGTGGAACGTGAAGTAGAAATAGAGGAAATTCCAAAGGATGTTGTGTTTGTCATCACTGGCGCAAGACGTTCAGGAAAGACCTATTTTCCTTATGAAGTAGCAAAAAATTGAGAAGAAAGCTCCCGCCTCAAAACATAATTTACATAAACTTTGAGGATGATACTTTATCCCTTAAAGGGCGATGAGTTAAGAAGTCTTCCCGAGGTGTATTTTGAGTATTTTCCCTGACACATTTGTTGCTGAAATCGGATTCGAGCTCTGATCAAGAATGATGTCTGGCTATTTTTCGCTCATAATTGCAATAAACCCGCAACAGATAAATCCTCGTCAATGTCTTCCCAATGAATGCCAATACCTCCACCAATGAGACGCCAATTATTTCTTTCTTTTTCTGAAGCATCTCTAAGTTTAGGAAACCATTCAATGGGTACACTTACAATTCTTCCATCAGATAAATAAACTTGCAACATTTCCGAATCTACTCTAACATCTGTTGCTATTGCAGTAAATTGTTTAACAGGCGAAGTATTCATTCCATCTCTCCTTTATTATTCTCTTGTTTTCGACAATTATATTTCTAATCTCTGTTAATTCAAAAGAACGAAAGCCTATATTCCTTGCTAAAGCAATGGGGTCTATCCAAAATTTTGCATATTTCCCTGCAGACTCAACATGGATATGTATTGGTTCGTTCATCTCATTGCTAAAGAAAAAAATTTATTCTCAAAACTGTCGGCATTGATTAATCCCTATTGCTCTATCCTCAACTTTGAGTAGCCGCGCCCTTAGGGTGCGCATGAACGCAAGCTCTGAGCCTTGCAACTACCAGATTGCTTTGCTTACAATGATGAGATTCACTGAGTATTTACCCATAGAGTAAGCCTTCCTATTCAACGGAGCTTGCTTTGCCAAGTTGTACTGGTCAAACTTGCTTGAAGTATAAGAATTTATAAACATTTGCTCCATTTTTGATTTTAGTAAAATAAATCTTTTAGTCAAGGTCAATTAAAATTTGGCTACGATGATAC
>QMPZ01000224.1 GCA_003648815.1 Candidatus Aerophobota bacterium
CATTAATAAGTTAGCTTGAAGTAAGAAGCTCATAAAGTTTCTCTGGATTACTCTTAAGGTTTTAAAAAAGGGGAGCAGGCCTATATTGGAGGGGGTCATTCCGAAGGAATGGGCGAGCTCGATACGAAGTATTGCCCCCTCAATATCTTCTTCGATAAGGAGGATGTGATGGAAATCGCCACATATGGCCAGGGAAGAAGGCTTTTGGGGCTGCCACCACTTTTTAACCCTCAAGAGGGAACGACGATTATGGAGCCACCGGGTGGTGGTGTAGGTTATTGGGCAGGGGCTCCCAGCGTGCTATATGATGAAGAAGTCTCCAAGTTTTATCTTTACTACCGACTAAGAAGGCCTCGACCGGTGCGGGGTGGAGAGTGCTGTATTGCCGAAAGCGAGGATGGGGTTAAATTTAGACCTATCTGGCAGGCAAAAAAAGAGAACTTTAACTCTCCTTCGGTGGAAAAGTCATGTTTGCTCAAGACAATTGACGGAAAATATCGGCTTTACATAAGCTATGTAGACCCCCTGGATAACCGCTGGCGCATTGATATGATGGAGGCCTCAAGTCCAGAAAAATTTAAACCAGGTGAAAGGAAGGAAATTCTCACAGCGTCCTCCATTCACTGTGAAGGGGTGAAAGACCCTTATGTTTTGGTGGTGGGAGGAAGATACTATATGATAGCAAGCTATGCGCCCACTCCAGAGAAGGTGAGTGAGGAGCTGAAAGATAAAATGCACAGGACAGCTGACGTCTACAACACCGGCATAACTAAATCTCATACAGGCCTTGCCTTGAGCAATGATGGGGTAAATTTTAAGTGGTGGGGAGATATCCTTTCTCCTGGCAAAGGCTGGGATGCCTATGCCTCAAGGATAAGCTGCATATTATATCTTCCACCAGTTTTCATCGCCTTCTACGATGGTTCCTCTACGGTGAAGGAAAATTACGAGGAAAAGACAGGTCTGGCTATAAGTTTTGACTTAATACATTACCATAAGGTGACCGAGCAGGGGCCTTTGCTTACCTCTCCTTATGGTTCTGGTTCTCTACGGTACATGGATAGCATAATTGTAGATGATGAGATCTATTACTATTACGAATATACCAGAAAGGATGGCTCGCACGAGCTGAGGATGAACAAGGTAAAGCTATGGACAGGCAAAAATTGACATATACCTGTAAATATGTTATACTTTACTGAACTGAGGGATAAAGATTGGGTTGGGCGGAATATATGGTGAGGAAAGATAATGATCCAGTTGGGGTTGATAGCTATTGGGTTTATTGTTCTTATTTTTTACCTGAGAGGAAAAGGAAGGATACAAAGGATGCCAGAAAACAAAGTGGTCGCAAAATCTGACCTTTTAAGAAGGCAGGTGATGAGTTTCTTAAAAGAGGTAAGGGAAAAGACGACGAGCACAAAGGCAAGGAGACTTGACATAGAAATAGAGAGATTTCAAAAAGCAATGCAACTCGACGAACTCTTAGAAAAAGCAGAGATGGAGAAAAATCCAAAGAAGGCGATTGACTATTATCTGGAAGCCCTCGCTTTCATCATAAAGAACAACTTTGAACTCAACAGAAAAGGCGAGATCAAGGAAAAGATAAGAGCCCTGCAGGAGGAGACGGAAGTGCAACATACCTACTCCCATCACGGGGAAGACAGCATTTGACAAGGCTTGTTCTGGTGGTATAATAAATAAAAATTTTCCTTTAAACTAGCCCGGCGAGGCTAGTAAGGAGAGAATAATGAAGAAAATGGAGGGTAAAAATTTGGATGGAGCCATAATAGCAGGCTCCCATTTATTTTATCTACCTATTTAACCCTTCTCGCTCCGGCGAGAAGGGTTTTTTTATGGAAAGAAAAAATGAGCAGACTGATGGATGAGAAGGATATGGCACGAGCCCTCGTGCGCCTTTCCCATGAGATCATAGAAAAGAACAAGCAAATAAAAGACCTCGCTCTAATAGGCATTCAACGGCGGGGAATTTACCTGGCGCAGAGGATGAGCAAGTTAATGGAGGAAATGGTCAAGGAGAAGGTTCCCACAGGAAGCCTGGACATAACCCTCTACAGAGATGACCTTTCGCGAATAGCTTATCAGCCCATCGTAAGAGACACCGAGATCCCCTTCTCTATCGATGATAAAAAGATCGTCCTTGTAGATGATGTCCTCTATACGGGAAGAACCGTAAGGGCAGCTATCGATGCTCTGTTAGATCTTGGACGTCCCAAGAAAATTGAGCTGGCTGTCCTGGTGGATAGAGGACATCGAGAACTTCCCATTCGAGCGGATTATGTGGGGAAAAATATCCCCACCTCCTCTAAGGAAATGGTGGAAGTTAAAGTTAGGGAGCTTGACGGAAAAGATGAGGTGTTAATTCTTAAGAAGGAACAAAAATGAACTTTACGAGAAAAGACCTTTTAGGATTGGAGGATCTCTCAAAGGAGGAGATCCTCCTCATTTTAGATACGGCAAAGTCCTTTCAGGAGGTCCTTAAAAGGCCCATAAAAAAGGTTCCTACTCTGAGGGGAAAGACCATAGTAAACCTTTTCTTTGAGGTAAGTACTCGAACGAGGATGTCCTTTGAGCTGGCAGAAAAGAGGTTGAGCGCCGATGTTCTGAACTTTTCTGCCTCCACAAGCAGCATAATTAAAGGAGAAACTCTCCTGGATACGGTCAAGAACATCTTAGCCATGAGAGTGGACTGC
>QMPZ01000225.1 GCA_003648815.1 Candidatus Aerophobota bacterium
AAATTATAGATAGGATTCCTTCACACCAAGAAGACTTCACGAATGCAACAATAAGCGGAGAATACTTTTGTATCGGTAAGGGTAACTCTATTTCAATAATACACATACCAAGTGGTGAAGTTATAGGAAAAATTTCTGCGCCAGCTGATTCAGCTTTGGTAATCTCTCCTGATGGAAAATACGCTTATGTTATTCATAAAGAAAAATCTAGTGTATCAATAATAAGAATATCAGATAATAGCGTCATAAAAGAGATTTTTATAGGTAAAGGATGTGCAGTATACTCTATGAGCATAACTCCTGATAAGGAATATATCCATGTGTTTGCTCATCGTCTTGACTCAAGAAAGAATGTTCAAGAGGAGAGGGTAGTGGTAATAAGAACCTCGGATAATAAAGTAAAAATAATCAAAATTCCTAAGCAATATCTTCGCCGAAACTATCCCCCCTCTCCACCGCCGGTCCTTACTCCAGATGGAAATTATCTGTACAGTACTTACTATACCTATAGGGGCGGTTTAAACTATGACATAGTCCCAGCTGTAGATATAATAAGAACTTCAGACAATCAGCTTGTGGATAGAATCTATACAAGAGGCCAACCTAAGGAGATGCTTATCAGTCCCGATGGCAAACGAGTTTATGTAAACTACGGCGAAGAAACAGCAGTAGTTGGAATATCATGTACATACCCTATAAACACCGTTGTGAATACAATTTCTATGAAAGGCAAACCATTTGCTTTAGCCTCGACCTCCGATGGGAAACATCTTTACGTTGCCAATCACGACACCAATACTATATCAGTAGTGCGGACATCGGATAACACGGTTGTAGGCCAAACCTTTGCGTTAAATACTCCGATTGCTTTAGCTCTAACTCCTGATGGAAAACATCTCTATGTCGCCCATAGGGAAAGCAACGAAATATCAGTAATACGTACATCAGATAACTCAATTATAACTACAATTGACGTAGGAGGTATCTCTTCAGATATAGCTATAACCCCAGATGGAAAATATGCTTATGTGGTTAAACCATACAACAATACCGTAGCAGTAGTACGGATATCAGACAACAAAATTGTAAATGAGGTTTCTGTAGGAGGAGGCCCTATAAGTATAGCTATAACCCCCGATGGAAAGTATGCTTATGTTAGTAACTATAAAAGTAGCACAGTATCACTAATATCCACATCGATTAATAAAACCATTCATGAATTTCCTGTTGACCGTCCCCTAGGTAGGATAGCTATAACCCCCGATGGAAAGTATGCTTATGTAGCTGGATACGACGAAGTAGTTGTAATCCAAACTTCAGATAACAGTAGAGTAAAGGAAATTGATGTATCTTATCCTCTTGATGTAGCTATTACTCCAGATGGTAAGTATGCATATGTAAATAGAAGAGAAGATTATTTGAGTCAAATAGTAGTAATAAGTATACCAGATAATACAATTGTAGATCAATTTCTTCTCCCAGGCAAAACTGGTCAAATAATTGCTGGTCTCGATGGGAAGTACATTTACGTTGCTGGATATGGAGCTAATAAAATTTTTATAGTTAAATCAGTCTCTAGTTCTTAATAGAAGTGCGTTGTGCTAGTTAAAAAATTAGCTCCTTGACGTTAAGTAGTGGAAAATAAAGAGTCTGTTAAGTAGATTCCTAAAGTGTAGCTTGTGATTTTACTAGTTATCCTTGTTGTATGCTTTTTTTGTGTAGTAGACCCTCCCGTTCATTCTACACTATCTTAACCAACTGTCCAAATTTTGGGATCCACTACACTATAAAGTAAAAGGAGCTTTCTCAAGAAAGCTCCTTTTACTTATATACCTCGGCTTGCCCTCAAGATATTGCCCAGCTTCTGGGGAAGCTCTGAAGAACAGCAGGCAATGGTTCTATCTTTTCCAAACATCCACTTCACGTATTCTCGAGTTCTCTTATCCGGGTCAAGCAGAATTCCTATCACCTCAACTTTTCCTCTAAGAGCCTGGCAAATCTTTTTTCCAAGTTCAGCATCGTTGCAGGCGCCATCGGTTAAGCAGATAACAAGCTTTATATCTTCGGCATATTCCACCATAGGAACTGCATGATTTTTTATTGCCTTCCCCATATCCTCAAAGCCGCATAAAGCTGGGACAAGTCCAGCGATGAGAGCTTTTCCTCTTTCGCCAGAGCTTGAGTCAGCAATCTTAAATCCCTGAGGAGTAACCAAGACTTCATGGGGTATTTTAAGTTCAAGGCAGACAAGATGGAGCATCATCACTGCCTCAGAGATGGATTCTATTCTCATCTTTTCACCTGATAGATGGTTTAAGGACGTCGAGTGGTCAACTATCACCTTTAAAGCTAAAGTCGGCGGACTTTTTCCTTCATCCTCATCAACAAGGAAGGGGCGGTCTTTATCCCTTATGTACTCCCTTATTGAAAATCTTCCACCTCTTTCTTGAGGTTCCCACTTTGCTGACTTTTCTTCTAAGGAAAGCTCCTCTATAAGCTCGCAAGCTAAGGGCTTTACTTTCTCCTCAAGCTCAATGTAAGGTTTTGGCTCAACTGCCTCACCTCCCTCTCCCTCTCTTCTGTCGTTGGGAGGGACCTCTCCATCAAAGGGTTCAGGTTCAGCATCTTCTGTCTTTTCGCATCTGTCAGAATCAGGTCCTTTAGCACCTCTTTTCTCAGCCTCGTCTTCCTC
>QMPZ01000226.1 GCA_003648815.1 Candidatus Aerophobota bacterium
CCATCATCTTCCCCTTTAAGCTGACCTTTCAAAGCGGATGCGGGGATCCACCCACACCAGAAGAAGGTCCGAGATGAAGGTTCCCACCACGGTCAGAAAGGTCAGGAACATGACGGTGCTTCCAGCTAAATACATATCTTGAGCCATCAGTGCCCGAAAAAGCAGAGGACCAGTGGTGGGCAAACTTGATACAATAGCCGTAATGGTTTCCCCTGAAACAATACCGGGAAGCTCCCAGCCTATGGTACTAATTACGGGATTGATAGCTACTCTCACCGGGTACTTAAATAAAAGAACTCTTTCCGCCACTCCTTTAGCTCGGGCAGTTATTACGTATTGCTTTCTGAGTTCATCCAATAAACAACCTCGCATAACCCGAATTAACCCAGCTGTTCCGATAACTATTACGGGAATGGGAAGATGCTTTAACATATCTATGACTTTGGCAACGCTCCAGGGAGCTAATTGATAATGAGGCGAGAAAAGACCCCTGGCGCTAAGACCAAAATATTTATAAAAAATGAACATAAAACTAAGGCGAGAAGGAAATTTGGCGTAGCCAGGCCAGCGAATCCGACAACCGTAAAGATATAATCACCAATAGAATACTGACGTGTCGCTGAGTAAATTCCAATAGGTATGGCTACAACGTAGGTAAAGATAAGAGTGAAAAGGGATATAACTATTGTTAAAGGTAGCCGTGCAGCAATTAACTTGCTCACCGGCTCATTCCACTGAAAAGATCTACCAAAATCTCCATGAAGCATATTCCACATCCACTTAAGTTACTGAGCATGTAAGGGTAAATCTAAGCCATATTGTTTTTCTAACGAACGAATCATTTCCTCATCAATTTCTATACCACTTGCTCTTAAGTTCTCTATCAAGGTAGTTAAATAATCACCAGGAGGAAGTTGGATGATAATAAAAGCAACAACAGAGACCGCTAACAAAGTAATGATCATGTAAAGAAAACGACGAATAATGTAAGATGTCATTTCCACTCCCTATTTTTAGTTTGCTGACAGCCGCTTTTCGCCAAAGAGAGTCTTATCAAACATTAGGACTTTATCTTTCTCGAGTTCGGGTCTTTTTACTCATTTAAGACTTCTTGAGGCTCGCTATTACATTTTTTATCCAGCGCAATCCCTGTATGCCAGAAATTCTTGACACCTCTTTGGCGGGGTTATAAATCGCCAAGAATATACCAAACGGAGCTATTAACGCGAAGATAATAATTATACAACCTTTCATGCTCTTAATTCCGTTATACGTGTAACTGCAAAGCAAAAGTCTTTACTACCGAACTTTTTTGCTGACCTCAAACGTCCTCCTTGCCAGATCGCTTATTCTCGCCTCTGAATATCCAATTACAGCACTTTTTATCCTGTCATTTAAGGGCCTTGACATCTCCTCCGGGATTCCCTTTACTCCTTTTAATGCTCCAATGATGGAGCCAGTGGTGGCGCCATTACAGTCGGTATCCCATCCACACATCACGGCAATGGATATGCTCTTTTTAAAGTCAAGCTTGCCCCAGATAAGCCCTATTAGGACAAAGGCGAGGTTGGGAAGCGTGTGGACGGGGTGATAATTTCCATAAGCTTCATATACCTTCTGCCACACCTCCTGCCAGCTACCCAACTTTTCGCTCCAGTTTATCACATTTTTTACCACCTCAGCTAAGCGGGAATTCTTCGGAACGCAAGAAAGCCCTGCCTTAATCACCTTCTCTAAATCATCGCTTACCAGAGCAGCAGAGATGGCTGCGGCAACGAACATCTCACCGTAAATGCCATTTTTCCTGTGAGAGAGTGAGGCATCCTTGTAGGCTAAGGAGGCAGCTAAATCCGGATTTCCCGGACAAATATATCCAAAGACATCAGCTCTTATCTGAGCACCTATCCATTCTCGAAAGGGATTGCGATAGATGGCTGTGTCAGGTGGCTTAAAGCCTCTCACGAGGTTAGCGTAGGCCTGTCGCTCAGCCGTATATACCATCTGGTATGGAAGGTTTGAAAGCCATTCCTCAGCCACATCCTCTGTGCTAAATTCAGGGCCATTTTCTTCCAGAAGTTTTAAGTTGAGGATAGTGTAGTCAAGGTCATCATCGCGGGCCATATACTTTATATTTCCCCTTGTGGCCTCCTTAGCTGAGGGATGAAAGCTATATTCACTATTCTCGAGTTTGTCCGGTGCGTAAGGGAAATAGTCTTGAAGGGGAAAAGATTTCGTTGCCTTAAGGTAGGTTTCTATCTTATTCTTTGGCCATCCCTCCACAGGCTTTCCCAGAAGACAGCCAATGCATCTACCAAGCCAGGCTCCATGTATGCGCTCATAAAGGGCATCTTCATCTAAGAGTTTTGAAAAAGTTATTTTCTCTTGAGGAGCTTTTTTCTTGATCTCATCTATCTCTGATGGCTCATCATAGGGAAAATCATCCCTTCTATCCAGACTCTGTAAGCTATTATAAAACTCTTCTATCTCCTCTGGAGATCCTTCCTTTTTAAGCCCTTGAAACTTTTCCTTGATCTCGTCGGTTACCTTTCTCCCCTCCTCTTCTAACTGGGATATCTCGTATTTGAGGAGTTCCAGTATTTCCTCCTTTTGAAGATATGCCAGGCTTTTCTGAGATGTTTTAGCATTGTCCATGACATAAGCTCCTTCACCAAATTTGAATTTAATCC
>QMPZ01000227.1 GCA_003648815.1 Candidatus Aerophobota bacterium
TGCCAAAGAGCACCTGTAAAAGCCATTTGCCTTTGTAGGATGCTCCTCAAGATAAATTAGCCTTTCCTCCTTCATAAGGTTCTGGAGCGCATCCTTTACCATGTCCTTGACGAACTCGGAAAGCTTTAACATAATCTCTTTAGATTGGTTCATTTTTTATCCTCCCTTCTTGGTGATAATTTTCCTCTGGGAAGGGAGGCTAGCAATTTTCTTCTTGTTGACAAGAAACACTAATTTTACCAGACACAATATTTATCATACTACCTCGGCTTTGCAAATTAGCAAAAAATCTATCCGAATAGGGAGGGTCTAAATGAAGAGGTTTGCTTTTTTTCTGACAGTAGTAATTTTTGTTGGGGGATTATTTGCTGGTCCAAACAATGTAGCAGGCAAAGATGAGGAATACACAATAATCAGAATCACAAATGATAATTATTTCGAAGAGTGGCCATCAATCGATGACGATGGTAACAACATCGCTTTTGGGAGGAGGAATTTGAATGCCAACTTTTATGACATAGTAAAGAAAAATTTGATAACAGGACAGGAAGTAGTTTTGTTTAAATCTAAATCAATCAAAGACCCAAATATACGCTTTTTCAGTGCAAAAGAACCAGTAATTAGTGGAAATGGGGAATTTGTGGCTTATTTGATAGAAACATATACTGGCAATTTAATCGGAATAAATGAAAAAATATTTGAACTGGATGCCTCAATGCTTGATTATCCAGCAGACTGTACTCTTAGGGTAAATGGACCTCTTGACGTATCATATGAAGGCGTGGTTCTTGCCCCAGTTAATGTCGTAAGTAAGACTCCGATGCTCGTAAATTGGGGATATCTGGGGAAACAGCCTATAAACGACTTTACAGTATTAGCAAGGATTACCTCTGATGGAAAGGCCAGCCTGATATATGGTCCATCACTTTACAAAAAATCTAATTATTACGAAATAAATTGGGAAGATGGTCCAAGATTGGACTATGATCCCGGATGGCCACAAACATATTCCCTTGGAGAAGGGAAATTAGTATTCCCAGGGTATGATAAAAATGGTGATCTGGGACTATATCTATATTTTCCAGATACTGCAACAGTAAATAAAATAGTTTCTTCTAATGTCTTTTCCAGAGCTGCACAAATATCTAGAAACGGGCAAAGGATTTTTTTCGTTGCTAATCTGGGAACCAATTTACAGTTGGCATATATAGATATAAAAACAGGGAAAGTTTCTGAAATAACCTCAAGAAGATTTGGAAAAATTTTTACATCAAACGTCGTACCACACATCAGAAGCTTTTACAGATATGCTGACCCTACAGGAAGCAAAGTGGTGTTTGGAATATACAGTAATAGAACCTTAAAAAGTCTGTACATTATGAATATAGATGGTACAGAAGAAAAGGAAATAGTTACGGTTGGCAAAAGTGGTGCTCCAAATATTATTGACTGGTATGGAGGAAAATACATTGCTAATAGTGGAAGAGCAATAATATTAAAAGGTCGCAACTCTTACTTCAACGATGGTGGAGATCTGTACCTTTTTAAACTCGGCGAGGCAGTCCAGACTGGAGCAACTTTTCCTCCAGCAGAAAAGAGCTCAGAGGAAGAGAAGAGAATAATGGAGGAGCCCTTAGGGTCAGCACAAATCATATCTCTTATCAGGGCCTGTCAGGAAAGTGTATCAGAACAATCAGAGATGATTAGACAGATAAAGAAAGAAATTGAACTTTTAAAGACAAGGATTGATCAGCTGGAGGAAAGAATAGAAGAATTAGGTAAAAAGGAGCCCATATACAAGAGCATACTGGATCTTTCACAGGCTGATGAGCCCTGGGCCAGGGAGTGGAAGATTCTTAGCACTGTAAAGGAGCTTCCCGGTGGAGGAAAAGCTGGCTTCTATTCCGAGGCTGTAAAAATTGGCGCTGCTCATCCCAATCCAGGAAGAAGAGGAATTCTCTACCTTCACCCTCCCACTCAAGAAGAACCAGTCAGAATTGCAAGAAAAGTTACAGTAACAGGCTCAAAACCCTCCTTAAAAATGGGAGTTTCCGGGAATCGGGACGTTGATGGAGACTGGGCTTTAACGGTGAAAGTAAATGGTCAACCTTTAGAAAAGGAGAAAATCATTGCTGGAACCAAAGGGTGGCAGGACCTCTCATTTGATCTAACAGCTTTTTCCGGCCAGACTGTTGACATTCAAATAGAAGCAAGAGCCAACAACTGGTATTTTGAGTTTGTCTTTTTTGACTACATACAAATTGAGGAAGGTACTCTGGCTCCTTCTGATTATAAAGAATTGCCACGAGAGGTCACAAGCTTTCAAGGAGTATGGGATACCAGTTGGGGTGAGATGAGACTTACGCAATCTGGAGCAAATGTAACTGGAACCTACATCCACCAGGATGGAAAGATCAAAGGAACAGTCAGGGGTAATATCTTAACAGGAAAGTGGTCAGAAGCACCTTCATATTCTGAGCCACACGATGCCGGGGATGTGGAGTTAGAGTTATCTGAAGACGGTAACTCCTTCAGTGGACGATGGAGGTATGGGTCTTCTGGCGAATGGGACGGAGTATGGACAGGTACGAGGATAGATAAATCGTAAGGGTACTCTGGTAGCATCCCCTGGCCCATTTGCTACATGCTCTTGACAAAAAAGTGTTTATGGTAAAA
>QMPZ01000228.1 GCA_003648815.1 Candidatus Aerophobota bacterium
AGGAGGGTTCTCTTTTTGATCTCCCTATAGCACTTGGTATCCTTAAGGCTCAGAATGTTGTGAAAAATGCTCATTTTGATAGCTATGCGGTGTTAGGGGAACTTTCCCTTAATGGAATGGTAAGGAGAGTAAATGGTGTTCTTCCCATTGTGCTTAAGGCAAAAGAAAGAGGAATAAAGGCTATCATTCTTCCTGAGGTTAATGCAAAGGAAGCAGCTGTTGTGGAGGGAGTGGATATTTATCCGGTAAGTAGTTTATATCAGGTGGTTTGTTTTCTTAATGGAGAGATTAAGTTAACTCCTTATAGATGTGACCTTTCTCGTATTTTCAATACCAATAGTTTTTATGAAGAAGATTTTTCTGAGGTTAAGGGTCAAAGTTATGTGAAAAGAGCTCTGGAGGTTGCTGCTGCTGGAGGTCATAATGTGCTTATGGTTGGACCTCCTGGAGCGGGGAAAACAATGCTTGCGAGGAGAATCCCCTCTATTCTTCCAGATCTTACACTGGAGGAGGCTATTCAAACTACAAAGATACATTCCGTAGCAGGACTTTTATCCTCTGAAGAAGCACTTGTAACAAGGCGTCCTTTTCGCTCACCTCACCACACTATTTCTGAGGCAGGATTAATTGGTGGAGGCAGGATCCCTAAGCCAGGAGAAGTATCTCTTTCTCATAATGGGGTTCTCTTTATGGATGAACTTTCGGAATTCCCGCGAAGTGTCCTTGAATCTCTTCGTCAACCACTTGAAGATGGTGTAGTTACCGTTTCTCGTGCTCTTGCCTCTATTACTTATCCTGCCAGATTTATGCTTGTTGCGGCAATGAACCCTTGCCCCTGCGGATACTTTGGTGATCCCACAAGGGAGTGCAGCTGTACACCTTATGAGATACAAAAACATCTTAATAAGGTATCAGGTCCTCTTCTTGACAGGATAGATATTCATATTCAGGTGCAGGCAGTAAGAAAGGAAGATCTTCTTGGAACAGATGAGGCAGAGCCTTCTTCTTCAATTAGAGAAAGAGTTAACAGGGCAAGAAAAATCCAGCTTTCTCGCTTTAAAAGAACAAAGATATTTTGTAATGCTCAGATGAACCAGCGTCATATAAAAATATTTTTCTCGATTAAAGGTGAGGCAGAGTATCTTTTACGCTCTGCTATATCAGAGCTTCATCTTTCAGCAAGAGCCTACCATCGTATTTTAAAAATAGCAAGAACCATAGCAGATCTTGAAGGAGTGGAGAAAATCCAGCCTCCCCATATATCTGAAGCTCTACAGTACCGCTACCTCGATAGGGACCTCTGGAGAAGGTAAGGCTTTTTATGATGCTCTGGACTTTGACCTTTGGAAATCAATCTTCTCTTCGTCGCTGAGATTACACAAGAAGGCTTATCTGAATTTTCATTCCCTAATCTATAAAAAGAGCTCTAAGGGACTAAAAAATTAAGAAAACAACTGGAAGAAAGGTTTATCCTGTATATGGTATATGAAGACGTTCAAACGCAAATCAGTGCACTTTTAAAATTTAATTGACACCTGTGATTTTAGCTCTTGACAATGTCCCACATTTAGATTAACATTGAAATAAACTATAAAGTTAAACAAAGGAGATTAAAAAATGGGTACAAAGAAAAGGACCCATGTTGTAGTACCTGAGGAGTTGGTTAAAGAGATAGACAGAATTTCAGGGAAAAGAAAACGCAGTCAATTTATAACCCAAGCTGTAAGAAAGGAGATAAGACGTTTAAAGTTTCTTCAAGCGGTAAAGGAGACAGCTGGAGCCTGGAAAGATGAAGATCACCCTGAACTTAAAGAAGGAGTAGATAAGTGGGTAAGGGGTTTACGAGAAGAAGATGAAAAAAGGCTAAAAGAAATAATATAATGGCAAGATACCTACTTGATACTACAACAATAATTGATCACCTACGGGGCAATAAAAAAGTAAACTCTCTTTTAGAGGAAATTGGTCAGCGAGGAGATATTGCTGGTTGTTGTTGCATTAATATTGCCGAGGTTTACTCTGGTATGAGAGAAAAAGAGAAAGAGAAAACAGATAGATTTATCGAGAGCCTTTATTATTTTGAAGTGACCAGAGAAATTGCCAAATTAGCCGGGCAGCTAAGGCGAAAATATACTAAAAAGGGCAAAACATTATCTACTACCGATGTTATAATTGCTGCTACAGCTATAACTTATGATTTAACACTTATTACCAAAAATATTAAACATTATCCCTTTCCTGAGTTAAAAATTGAGAAATATTAAAGAGATAAAAAAGAAATTAGAAGAGCTTAAACCAACATTAAAAGACCAATTCAAAGTAAAAAGCATTGGTATCTTTGACTCCTATGTGAGAGAGGAAGAAGGAAAAGAAAGCGATCTTGATATTTTAGTCGATTTTGAAGAAGTAGCTGAATTAAGCCTTCTGGATTTTATTAGGTTAGAGAAATCTGAGCGAAGTATTGGAAGTGAAAGTGGATTTGATAGAAAGAGAAGCTCTGAAATCAGGAATAGGCAAGCATATCTTGGGAGGATTAATAGAAATATAAACATGGCCAAAGAATTTTTAGATTGCCATATAATGAGGCGATGGATGATGCAGTAAAATTTACCCAGAATATGGAATATCAAGAATTTGTAAAAGATAAAAAGAGTACCTATGCTG
>QMPZ01000229.1 GCA_003648815.1 Candidatus Aerophobota bacterium
AGGGAAAGGTAAGTTGCAGGATGTTTTTCTCCTGTCCGGCACTTCTTGCAATTTTCTTTCCCACAGGAGCGTCTGAGTTCAACCACGGACCCTCGTATGAGGGGGCCTATACCGTGGAGCTGTCTGACTAGTTCTCTTCTTTCTCTGTAAAGGTACGAGAGATGTTTGGGTATCTTAGGCATAAGGTTTACCTCATAGAATTCGGTATGTCATTTGACATGCCATAAAGGATAACTTTTGTCAAGCAATATGTGGGTGTTGGAATTTCGGTGGGTTGAAATAGGTTGAAAATAAAAGAAGAGAAGTTCTTAAATTTCCTCAAAGAGTATAGGAATAACAGATACAACATTTTCTAAATATCTATTTATCCTAAACCAAATATATTTTACGGGAGGTGAGGATATTCAAAGTCATTAGTTCAGCCAAAAGAGAAAGCATTAGGTGGTAAAAAGATATTGTTTTTGCTGAAATTTCAGAAAAGATAAATTATCAAGGAGTACAAGGAATGAGTAAGAAATTAACGGCAGGTTTTTTAGTGGTAGGCCTATGTTTAATGGGAATAATCCCGGGATTAGCACAAAAGACATATTCCACCTTAGCTGAATATGAGAAGTTCACTGGAAAGAAAATAGAAAAATTTAACCAAGCTCCTGAGCTTGCTGTAAGAGTTGCCGCTGGGGAGCTTCCTCCAGTGGAGGAAAGAATTTCTGATGAGCCAATGGTTGTAGAGCCGCTGGAGGAGATAGGAAAATATGGAGGAATACTGAGGTTAGGTGCGACAGATCCTTCATCGCTGGGACACGATATTTTTACAGCACGGCTTCAAAGATTGTTTAGAATAACCTCTAATTTGAAAGATATCGTTCCTAATATAGCCAAAAGCTGGGATTTATCGGAGGATATGAAGACCTTGACTATATATCTGCGAAAAGGAATGAAGTGGAGTGATGGGGCTCCCTTTACTGCTGACGATTTTCTTTTCTGGTACGAGGATATCATCTTAAACGATGAGCTCACTCCTGTTAAGCCAAAGGAATGGTCTCCTGGTGGAGAGTTAATGAAGGTAGAGAAGATAGACGATTGGACAGTGCGCCTTAAATTTACCATTCCCTATCCGGTTGTAATTGACAGATTAACTGGTGGAGACATTTTTGCCCCTAGGCATTACCTTAAGAAATATCATATAAAATACAATCCAAAGGCAAATGAAATAGCAAAGAAAGAAGGATATGATGAATGGTGGCAGTGTTTTAATTTTCATCAGTTGAGGGGGGGGATTTTCAACAAGATGTTGATCTTCCCACCCTCGATCCCTGGACGCTGAGAAAAATAGATACCTACGGAAACAAGTATTATAGGCGAAATCCCTACTATTGGAAGGTAGATATTGCTGGAAATCAGCTTCCCTATGTAGAGGGGCAAGATAGAATATTGGTTGAAGACCTGGAGGTATTAAACTTAAAGGCCATTGCCGGAGAGTTTACCTACGCAAGCTGGCAATTGGCTCTGAAGAACTACCCTCTTTATAAAAAGGGCGAGAAGAAGGGTAACTATCGGACTATGCTCTTTCCGGATGCCAGAGCATCGGAATGCGGATTTGCCTTTAACTACACCCATAAAGACCCTGTTTTAAAGAAGATCTTTAATGACATTAGATGGAGACAGGCTATGTCCCTGGCCATTAACCGCGATGAGATAAATGAGGTTCTCTTTTTCGGCAAAGGAACTCCCCGTCAGGCAGTACCTGATCCTGGCTGTAGCTTTTATGAGGACTGGATGGGAAAGTATTACATTGAATATGATCCTGAAAGGGCAAATAAGCTTTTAGATGAAATGGGCTTAAAGTGGGATAAAAAACATCAATATCGCCTAAGACCCGATGGCAAAACTTTGGCTATAACCATCGAGTTTAACCAGACAAAGCCAACAATAGGTAAAATCCTTGAATTGACTAAAGGTTACTGGGAAAAGGTAGGAGTGAAGGTAGCACTTAAGGGAGAACAAAACGTCTTTTACCAGCAACGCTTGCGGGCAAATGAGTGCGATATGGGCGTTTGGGCAATTGGTGGTGCCTCTGAGAGTTATTCACGCAGAGCTTCGCCTATAAGACTTCGTCCTCCTTGGCACTGGCCACAAAGTAGCCCCCTTGGCGGCGTGGAGTGGTGGAATTGGTATAATACAAATGGAAAAACTGGAGAAGAGCCGCCAGAGGAAATAAAGAGGCTTTATAGGTTAGTTGATGAGTGGCTAGCTACTCCTCGTGGAACAGAAAAATATCTAAAACTGGGAAAGGAGATACTTACCATAAATGTTAAGGGCCTTTACCTAATCGGCACAGTTGGCTTAGTCCCTCGTGTGGCCATAATCAAGAATAACCTGAAGAACACTCCTAAAGCTGGTAGCATACTCAGTATTGAATACGATCTCTGGAAGCCTTATCAAGGAGATCAGTGGTTCTTTAAGAGGTAGACAGCAAAGTCTAAATTAGGGGATTCTGTTGATTTTTAGGCAGAATCCCCTATTTCAAAAATTAAACAGTTTTTTAAAGAAGACATGGTTCAATCTTCTCTGAAATGGAGTAGTTCTTTCTCATAATTATTATACACTTTGGTAATGGTCAAGATGATCCTGAAACTTTACCTTAACTTGAAAAGGCTATA
>QMPZ01000230.1 GCA_003648815.1 Candidatus Aerophobota bacterium
AAGGTAGAGATAGGAGCAGCCATCTGTGGCCTCTGATGCTTTGTGCATCATGCCTACGATGGGTGACCCAGCCAAGACAGCTGGGTCTTTTTATTTATATATTTCTTTTACAAATCCTCTTTTTATCATTAACCTATAAAGGTCTTTAGTGTAAGGTTGTTTTTCTTTCCAATCCCGGAAAAATCCTGCCAAACTATCTGCCAACCGAATGAGGGGACTGCTTTCATCTCTTGCCCCTCTTACTTTGCGGTATTTTATTTTTAGTGTTTTTAATTTTTTAGATACCCTTTCTTCTTCCTTTTTATTCAGCCCATCTATTATCACTGTGGTTTGGTAATTTTCCCCACCTTTGCTTAAGATTGCCCGGGTTAGAGCATAATTAATCGATGGCACGTAGGCTTTGGTATTTTCAAAACAAAAGTAAAAGACACATCCATATAACTGCTTTATTTTCAAAATGGCCCTTAGGTAGGCTATCCTCCTTTTAAAATTTGTCTTCCTCCACTTTAAAAGCCCTTTGCTGGTCTCTTTTTCAATATCAGAGAGCCTTTTCTCTATGTCTTCCTTTTCTCTCTTGGTTAAAATTATTACACAAACCAAAAAGAGCTTTCCCTTAGTATCCTGACCTCTCTCGTCCACATAACAGTAAAGATTTTGCATGATATGGGAGACGATGATCTTTCACCAATTACTTCTTTAAAAGCACGATTTTCAACGATTGATCATTTTAAGGTACTGTTAAAGAAAAGTCAATTATAAATTCCTATAGTTCAAGAAAACGTAGAAGCTCCTTTTTTCTGTGAGCGGGAAGAACTCTATGGGAGTTGATGATACAAGCTATGCTACCAAAAGGGCCATCTTCTTTCTTCATGGGTATTCTTCTTTCTTCTAAATTTTTTGGGGTTGGTATCCATTTTAACATAAACTCCTTCTTTTTCCACCCATGCCTTTAAAAGCCGCTTGATCTACCAAATTCTTTTCTGGTGCAGGATACATTTCCCTACCAAACATTTTCTCACCACAATTTTTATCATACATCCAACTTTGTTTGCCTTTCTGGCAAATTTTGATAAATTATGGTGAGGAAAACGAGAGAGGTGGCAGAATGTTTAAAAGATTTGTGGAGAAAAACGGCCTGCGAGTGGTCATTCGACCGATGCGGGACACAAGAGCAACAAGCGTTTTCGTTCTCGTGGGAGTGGGCTCGCGATATGAGACGAAGAAGAACATGGGGGCAAGTCATTTTTTAGAACATATGCTCTTCAAAGGAACGAGAAAAAGGCCAAACAGCTTAGCCATAGCCTCTGAGATTGACAATGTAGGTGGTTCATTCAACGGTTTTACCGGCAAAGAATTTACAGGGTTCTACGTAAAGGTAGCGAGCAAGCACCTTCCTCTGGCCATTGAGGTCTTGAGCGACATAATCTGTCATTCTAAGTTCGAGGAGGAGGAAATCGAACGTGAGCGAAGGGTGATCTTAGAGGAAATCAACTCCATTCATGACACACCTGATGAATACATCCTGAAGTTATACTTCTCTTTACTCTACGGCGACCATCCCCTGGGCTGGGACATCGTCAAGACCAGAGAAAAGGTAAAGACCTTGACAAGAGATGATCTTGTTCGTTTCTGGCGAAGATACTATACCCCTGACAATCTGGTAATATCCGTGGCAGGAAGGGCCGAAGCAGAAAAGGTACTTTCCCTGATCAGAAAATACCTCGGAGGAATGAACGGAAAAAAGGAAGATGGATGGCTCAGAATAGAGGAAAATCAGACAGGGCCAGAATTTAAGGTGAATTTGAGGAAAATTGACCAGGTTCACCTGTGTTTGGGTGTTCGCACCTTCATACACGCTTCCCATAGGGACCGCTATGCCTTGCAGGTCTTGAACATCATCTTAGGGGGCAACTCGAGTTCACGACTTTTCATCAAGGTGAGAGAAAAGCTGGGTCTGGCCTATGCAATTGATTCCGGATATGAGACCTTCCTGGACACGGGAACTTTTTTAGTCCAGGCCGCCGTGGACCTCAAAAACACGGAAAAAGCTATCAAGGCAATTCTGGAAGAATTTAAGCAAATACGCGACAAGGCCGTCAGCATAGAGGAACTCAAGAGGGCAAAAAATTACCTTATGGGAAAGATTGCCTTAAGCTTAGAGAACAGCAGCGGAGTTGCCTACAGCTTTGGAAAACAGGAACTTCTGCTCAGAAAAATCGAGAGTCCCGACGAGACGATAAGAAAGATTAGAAAAGTTACCCGAAAGGATATAAGGCGGGTGGCTGAGAAAATCTTTCAGGAAAAGAACTTAAACCTTGCCCTTCTCGGCCCGGTTGAGAAGGATAAGAATTGGGATGAGGTCCTGAAGCTATAGAGATGGACCTCCTGAGGTATACGGTGACTGAAATGTCTTCTAGCATTCCTTGCGAAATGACACTCAGCTGTAGCTACTTTCCCCTTCGCTTCCTGGGAGCCCTCCTTTTTGCTTCGCAAAAAGTCATTTCCCTAAGTCGCTCAGGGGAAAGTAGCTACAGCATCCATGCGCAACCTGAAGGTTACGGCTACCTAATGGTGGTTAAATATCTTCAACTATTCCTTACGAAATGACACCCTCAACGCTTCGCTGCTCCCCCTTCTAAAACAAGTGGCATCTTTAACCC
>QMPZ01000231.1 GCA_003648815.1 Candidatus Aerophobota bacterium
CTTTACCGGTTTTTCAAAGAACTTTTTTAAGACCAGGTGTTCTGTCCGAAATGAAGACAGAATGCCTGGTCTTTTTTGTTGGGTTAAAAGACCAGGTTATGAAGAGACAGGAGGAGATGGAAATGAGAAAGACTTAGAGAAAACTCATAATTTTTTTCTCGGATCAACCTCAAAATGGTGTGCTTTTTGGGGCTTAACCTCAGGTGGTCTTCGGAAGGTAAAATGAAAGATAAAGCAGCAGAAGAGTTTGGTGTTGAGTTGGCCAGGTTGCGAAAAAGAATTAGTGAGTTAGAGAGAGAATTGGTTCAGTATAGACAAGAAGTGAGAAGGCTAAGGGACTCGGAGGAGTTGTTAAGAGTCTTGTTGGAATATGTCCCAGAGGCTTATTACCTGAGTGACTTAAAAGGTACCTTTGTCGATGGTAACCGGGTTATAGAACAATTGACCGGGTATGAAAGAAAGGAGCTAATAGGAAAGAGCTTTTCAAAAATGAGGTTGTTTTCTCCAGCGCAAATCCCGAAAGTGGCCTCTCTTTTAGCTAAAAACGCCCTGGGCCAGCCCGCAGGACCGGAAGAATTTACTTTAACTCGAAAAGATGGCAGTAAGGTTTCCTTGGAGATAAGGACATTTCCGGTAAAAGTTAAGGGCCGGAATTTGGTCTTAGGTATTGCACGCGATGTCAGCAGGCGAAGGAGAGTAGAGGAGAAACTGCGAGCGTCAGAGGAAAAATACAGAAACCTCGCAGAGAACATCGCTGACGTTCTTATACGAATAGACCTCAAAGGAAAGATTAACTACGTGAGCAAAAGTTTTGAAAGTGTGAGCAGATACTCTCGAGAAGAAGTCGAGGGCAAAAATATAAAGGATTTTCTTACCGGCGAATCCTACAAAAGGGCTCTGGAAAGGATGAGAAAATGGATGGTAGGGGAAAGAGAGCAGCTTCCTTACGAAGTGGAGGTTAAAGGTAAGGATGGGAGGATAATACCGGTTGAAATATATAGCTCACCAATCATTGAAGACGGTAAGCTAAAAGCCATACAGGTAACAGCCAGAGACATCACCGCGCGCAGACGAATGGAGGAAGAGCTGAGGACAGGCCTTGAAAAATTTCAAAGGAGCTTGAAGGGAACCATCTTTGCCCTGGCATCGCTAATTAAGGTAAGAGACCCTTATACGGCCAGTCATCAAAGACGAGTGACGCAGCTTTGTCTTGCCATAGCTAAGGAGATGGGGCTATCGGAAAAGATAATCAATGGTCTTGAGCTTGCGGCAGCTGTCCATGATATCGGCAAGATACATGTACCTGCTGAGATACTCACCAAGCCCGATCGTCTGAGCAAGGTGGAATTTGCCATGATTCGGGAACATCCAAAGATAGGCTATGACATCCTGAAGGAGATAGAGTTTCCCTGGCCAGTTGCAAAGATCGTGCTTCAACATCATGAAAGGATGGACGGCTCTGGATATCCTAATGGCCTATTGGGCAAGGACATTATGCTGGAAGCACGGATCCTGGCTGTAGCTGATGTCGTTGAGGCTATGAGCTCTCACCGACCTTACCGGGCGGCTAAGGATATAAAGACGACATTAGAAGAGATCTCAAGGAACAGGGGTCTTCTTTATGATCCTGATGTAGTAGATGCCTGCTTAAGACTTTTTATTGAGAAGAGGTTTAAGTTCGAGTAAGAGGGTGTTAACTCCTTTTCCAGCTATAGGTGAGGGAGTTAAGAATGAAAACCGATCCTGAAAAACCCAGGATGGAAGCGCTTTCTTCTGTCTCAAGCAAAAGCTCATATGTGAGGTTTTTCACTTTTATCCTCGTTGTTATATCTCTTCTCGTTATCCTTTTACATTTCGTTCTCTTCCAGGCAAAGTACCCTGCGCAAATTGGCACAGCTACCACAGATATCGTGATTCTTGGGATCGTATTTACCGTGCTTTTTGAGACTTATCATCTTAACAAGGTATGGAGTGGACCGTTCATCTGGATTAACACTGGAATCCTTCTTTTCTTCATTGGTTCCTTATCAGAACTATTAGGAGAGTTTTTCATAAGACCGAGCTTTATAAGATACAGCGCAGAGAACGGTGCTAAGATATGCGCCTTTGGAGCTTTAGCCTGGGGATTTTCCCAATGGGGTAAGGAAAGGTTCGAGGCCGAGAAAAGATTTGAAAGACTGAAGAAGTTAGACAGTCTCACAGGCCTTCCGGACAGGTCGAGTTTTCGCCAGCGATTTGAGTTGTTCGAGAAGATAGCCCGGAGGTACAGGGATCTTTTCTCGCTGATTTATTTAAACATAGATAACTTCAAGAGGTATAATCAAGACAAGGGAGAGGATGCTGGAGACGCTGTGCTAAAGAGGATGGCTAACCTTCTTTCCAAGGAAACGAGGGGGGAAGATTTTATTATCAGATATGGCGGTGATGAGTTTATGATCCTCGTTCCTATGATGACAAGGGTAAAGGCTAAGGAGAGGAGCAAGAAAATGGCCGAGAGAATCAGGACGTTGGTGGAAAGTGAATTTAAAAGCGAAGGTATAACTATAAGTGTGGCAACCGCTCTTTATGATGAACCAGGCAAGAATATCTTCAAAGGGCTTGATGAGGCGATGCAAAGGGCAAAGGCCTCCGGCAAGAAC
>QMPZ01000232.1 GCA_003648815.1 Candidatus Aerophobota bacterium
GCTCCTGGCAATGTATTCCATAAGTTCCACTAAACGAGAAGAATATCCCCACTCGTTATCATACCAGCTAATTATCTTCACCATGTTTCCACCCATCACCCTCGTGGAAAGGCCATCCACAATCGCCGAATAGCTACTACCTACGATATCTCTGGACACTATCGGCTCCTCAGTGTATCCCAGTATCCCCTTTAGTTCATTTTCAGAGGCTTTCTTTAAGACGCTGTTAACCTCCTCTACCGTGGTATTTCTCTTAAGAATAACGGTGATGTCGGAAACAGAACCGTCAGGAGTAGGAACTCTCATGGCCATTCCATCGAACCTTCCCTCAAGGGAGGGAATGACCTTTCCCGCAGCTTTGGCAGCACCGGTAGTGGTGGGTATGATAGAGGTGGCTGCTGCCCGAGCCCTTCTCAAATCCCTATGAGGAAAGTCCAGGATTCTCTGATCGTTGGTATAGGAGTGGATTGTCGTCATCAATGCTTTCTCTATCCCGAAGTTCTCATCAAGCACCTTCATCACCGGGGTAAGGCTGTTAGTGGTACAGGAGGCCATTGAGACGATATTGTGTTTGCCAGGGTCGTAATCCTTCTCATTAACTCCTATATTAATCATTACATCCGCCTCAGCAGGAGCACTGACTAAGACCTTTTTAGCTCCAGCGGTAAGGTGCTTTGCCGCACCTTCCTTAGTGCGAAACTTTCCCGTAGACTCCAGAACCAGCTCCACCCCCAGATCCTTCCAGGGAAGTTCAGCCGGATCCTTAATTGAGAGAACCTTTATCTTTCTTCCGTCAATCACTATGCCATCTTCCTCTACTTTCACCTCTCCGGGATAGATGCCAAAGACGGAGTCATACTTGAAAAGATGCGCCAAGGTCTTGGCGTCGGTTAGGTCATTTACCGCCACAAATTCCAGGTCTGTTCCCTTTTTCAAGGCTGCCCTCAGGGTAATTCTTCCAATTCTCCCAAATCCGTTGATCCCTACCTTTGTCATTCTTACTCCTCCTTTAAGTTATAATCTGAAGTGATCATATCCCTTATCCCTTAGCCTCACCCGCTTGCCGCAGGCCTTGACTAAGCTAACCCCCTCCTGCCTTTTGACTATCCTGCCAATCAAGCTTAAGGAAATGTCCAATTTTTCCAGTTCCTCTTTTTTCTCCGGCGAAACAGTAAAGAGGAGCTCATAATCTTCTCCCCCGTAAAGAGCCCATTCTAAAGGAGATTTTCCAAGTTCCTCAGCCAACTTTTCCATAAAAGGAGAGATGGGAATTTTATCCTCGTAGATAAGAGCTCCCACCCTGCTTTTCTCAGCCAAATGAAGGAGATCCGAGGCCAACCCATCGCTAAGGTCAATCATCGCTGTGGCGAATCTTCCCTTTGCTATCTTCCGTCCCTCTTTTAAGCGGACAGAAGGCATAAGATGCCGCCTGACAAGAAGCCGCCTTGCCTCCTCCGGTACTTTTAAGTTAGCCTCCCTCAAACAGGTCAATCCCGCTGCTGAAGAACCAAGTTCTCCAGTAACGTAGATTAAATCCCCCAATTTTGCACCTGAGCGAAGAAGAAGTTCTCCCCTCCTCACCTCTCCCAGCAGCATTATTGTCAAGACAAAGACCGACGAGCGAGCTATGTTTCCTCCGGCTATATCTATCCTATACAGGGAGGCTATATCCTTTAATCCCCGATATACCTCCTTTATCAAGGAGACCTCTGTATCTTTGGAAAGGCACAGAGAAACCACACCACAGGTAGGATTTCCTCCCATCGCAGCGATATCGGAGATGTTCACCGCCAGTCCTTTCCATCCCACATGATAAGGGGAAGTATAATCCCACCTGAAGTGAACACCCTCCACCAAGCTGTCAGTGGTGAAAAGAAGCAATCTCTCTGGTGACACCTCTACAGCTGCGGCATCATCTCCTATTCCTATAACTGCTTTTTCCTTAAGGCTACTTAGCTCCTCCTCTATCCACTTTATAAGTCCCGCCTCACCTATATCCCTTAGTTTCATGATAAAACTTAGCTTGGGCGATCAAAACCGCTTTCTCACTTCAAACGTCATCCACCATCCATTAAAATGAGTAGTATTATCTTACAGCTAATAACTATCAACTAATTCTTAGCTGGGGCGGGAGGATTCGAACCTCCGAATGGCGGATCCAAAGTCCGCTGTGTTACCGCTTCACCACGCCCCAGTTAATGATTAAAATTACTTCTCACCCTACCACATCAGCTTCCATCCGTTAAAATGGGTGATGTCAACTATTATAAGACATTTTTGATGACACCTAAATTCCAAACCGCAGCAGGACCAATGAGACCACCGGAGTCTTCACCCTCTGAGAATAAGCAGCTTCTAAACCAAAGGAACCAAGGCCTAAACCCAATCCATAGGTGAGATTTCCATCATCCAGGCCAGCCCTTAACTTCAGAGGCGATAAATCCAGCTCTCCTCCTATATGAAATGTCCTATCATTACTGGTGATGTCATGAACATCAGCGGCTAAGGTAATTCTGGGAATGCCCCTGAAGGCTACTCCGAAGTTGACCTTGCGAGGAAGAGTTAGGAATTTAAGGTCTGGATCTTTCATCTCGGGAAACTTCACCTTTGGCTCGAAGATGTCTTCCAC
>QMPZ01000233.1 GCA_003648815.1 Candidatus Aerophobota bacterium
GTTTATTATTATACAAAGTCATCTTATAAGATCTGGAAAATTAAACGGTTTAAAGTAGATGACCTTGTATACATAACAAAGAGAAATGTGGAAATTATAGTCTATCCAGGCAAAAAACCTGAATCACCTTACGACTTTATAGTAAGGTTTAAGGAGCCTAAAAAGAGAGAAAGAACTCCTAAACATGTACATTTAATCATAGAAATGTACGTCAAACACGCTTACAATCCATCCCTGACTTTGAGGCTGAGAGATCATATTTTAGAAATGTTCAAACATATAAAACCGATAAATTATTTTCCTCCAAAGTTACAGTATTTTAAACCAGAGCATGTTGAGCCTTTTAAAGAGTTGGACAGAGTTGGAGAATTTAGCGTTGAGTTTATACTTGTGGTAACAGAACTGATGGCAATTCAAGAAAAAACAAACTATCCGCAAGGTTCTCTTACCGAGAGCGTATATAGCGATTTTGGAGTAAAGGATAGATTCTCGGTAATTCAAAAAGCATTATTAAAAAGACTAAGGTAAAAATGCTAAATTCAGTATAAATGGATTGAAAGTGGCTGCAATGGATAAAGATTTTGAGAAGATAAAGGATATATAAATGACCAAGAGCTTAAAGGTTAAGCCAATTGAGAAGAACATAGAGGAGATACTTGGGAAAAGGGGAATAGTTGCCCAGCATCTTGAGCATTACGAGGAAAGAAAAGAGCAGATTCAAATGGCTATGGAAGTTGAGAGAGCGATCAATGAGGGTGAGCACCTCATCGTCGAGGCAGGAACAGGAGTTGGAAAAAGCCTGGCTTACCTTATTCCCTTCATTTACTGGGCGGTGGAGGAGAACAGGCGAGTAGTCGTCTCCACTCACACCAAGACCCTCCAGGAGCAATTAATCAAAAAGGACCTTCCTTTTTTGAAAGAGGCCTTGGGATTGAATTTTCACTTTACCTTAGCTATGGGAGGGGAAAATTACCTTTGCCTTAGAAGACTCGCTCAGGCCCGATTTTATGGATTGCTTGATACCAGAAAAGAAGTCGAAGAGTTAGATGCAATTTTTCAGAGTCAGCCTCATTTAAAGACCGGACTAAAATCGGAACTTAGCTTCGAGCCATCAGGTAGAATCTGGAACAGGGTGTGCCGACAAGCTGATCTTTGTTTGGGGAAAAGATGCCCTTATTACCGTGACTGCTATTACATGAAGGCAAAAAAGGAGGAACAGAAATCTCAGATATTGGTGGTCAATCATCATCTCTTCTTCGCCCATCTTGCCTCAGGAGAAAAGGTGCTGCCTCCTTTTGAAGCGGTGGTATTTGATGAAGCTCATACCTTAGAAGATGTAGCTACCAGTTTTTTAGGGATAAAGGTCTTCAGTGGACAGATAACAAATATTTTGAACGGCCTGTTTAATCCCCGAACTCAAAGGGGATTTCTTTTGAGAATAAGCAACTTAAAGGAGGAAAAAAGAACCTCTTTGGAAAAGCTGGTCGATGAGGCAAGGATGGCTAATGACTTATTCTTTTCCCGTTTAAGGGAAAAGCTCTCCTTCGAGGCTCTCAAACAAAGAATTAAAGAAAAGGATTTCCTGCCCAACCTCTTAAATGAACCAATTTCCAATTTAACCAGTGAGCTTGACTCTCTACTGGATGAGAATAGAGGCGAGGAAGAGGCTCTGGAGCTTTCCTTTTACATAGCCCGATGCATGGAGATAAGAGATAATCTGAGGACAATTTTAGGCCAGGAAAAGGAGGATTACGTTTATTGGGCAGAAATTCTCTCCACAGAAGGAGCAAATTATGCCTTATGCGCTGCCCCTATAAATGTGGCCGAGGAGCTAAAGATAAGGGTTTTCGATAAGATAAAGGTAGTCGTCCTCACCTCTGCTACATTGGCCACCAACAAAAGCTTCAGTTATATCAGGAAAAGAATAGGCCTGGATGATGGAAGGGAACTTCTTCTCAGCTCTCCTTTCGATTATTCCAGCCAGGCCATCATCTACATTCCTCCCCAGATGCCTGAGCCCTGGGAAGAGTCTCATCTATATTTCTCTAAGGTGGTTGAGGAAGCCAAGAAGATTCTCAGGATAACCGAAGGCTCTACCTTTATTCTATTTACCAGCTTTCAGATGTTAAATCAGGTATATGAGGAGCTCAAAAGGGACTTAGACGGGTTTAACATCTTAAGGCAGGGAGATATGCCTCGCTATCAGCTTCTGGAGAACTTCAAAAGAAAAAGGGGTTCGGTTCTTCTTGGAACCAACACCTTTTGGCAGGGAGTTGACGTTCCTGGAGAGGCTCTGCGATGTGTGATCATCGCCAAACTTCCCTTCGCCGTCCCCAGCGACCCCGTCATAGAGGCAAAGATAGAGTTTCTAAGATCGAAAGGTGAAAACCCGTTTTTATCCTATCAAGTCCCCCAGGCTATTATCCTCCTTAAACAGGGATTTGGCCGACTGATAAGAAGCAAAGAGGACAAAGGAGTAGTAGCCATCCTTGACCCTCGCCTCAGGACAAGATATTACGGAAGGCTGTTCCTCAACTCCCTTCCTCAGTGCAGGATGACTTCCAGCTTAGCTGAGGTGGAGGAGTTTATGAAAAACTGACGCCAGCTCGTCTTAAA
>QMPZ01000234.1 GCA_003648815.1 Candidatus Aerophobota bacterium
AATTTCCCCAGGCAGCGATAGCATCAATAATAGTTTTATATACAAAGGATAGCCAGAAAAAAGAGAATTTTTTATTCTTAATGCTACAGAAAATCAAAACTGATGAAAATATATGAATGAGAATAGTGAATAACCTTTCAATAATGGGAGCAGGAATTACTAACAGATTTTGAGGTCTCATTGCAGACAAAACCTCGGGAGGTAGAAGATTTGGCCTTAATATAGCCATAATAACAGAATAAAGACTGACAACTCCTAAAAGTATTGCTTCTACAGAACCAAAGCCAATGCCAAATGAAACAGCCTGGTTATAGCCATACTTCCTCATCTTAGAATATCTTACAAATAAATATGTTATACCACATTCAAATATTCCAGTTAAAAGGCCAACATATATCCAAAATATTAAGTTGCCAAAGCTGGTACCTAAAACCGATAATAAGAGATTAAGCAATCTTTTATTAATTGGTATGGCCCAGGCGAATTTTAGAGCAACACAGATAATCCATACTAAAGCACCTAACAGAAATGGTAAGTAATTGATCTTTGTCTTCATCTTCCAATAAATAATAAAGAAAAATCCAACTACAATCATTCCCAATCCAGAAGCTATAAATAAAGGATTTAATTCCATTATTATCTCCCCTTAAGACTACCTGCCAGAATAACAAGACCAATTATAATCAAGATAAGGGGCCAGAGTCTGCCAAAGTTAAAGCGGGGAAGGAAGTTATTAATCAAAAATAAAACTCCCAGACCAAGCAGAATAAGTCCTCCAACAACTCTTGGACGCTTTTTATTATTATCTGAGCCTTTTCGGATTTGTCCCCCTATATTTTGGATAGTCTCTTCCGTCTTTTCTCTTAATCCGCCTTTTTCTTTTTCTGATACTTGCTCCGGGTCTTGAGGAATAATAATCCAGGCAATAATATAGGCAATAATTCCTATGCCATTGGCAAAAATAGTCAGCACAGCAATAATACGAACCAATACAGGATCAATATCAAAATACTCAGCAATCCCCCCACAGACACCTCCAATTATACGGTTTTTCTTAGAACGATAGAGCTTCTTTTTATCCATAATTTTACTCCTTTGGACTTTTTACCATCTTTTAGAGTAATTACTCGTCACCAAGACACGAAGATTATACCATAATTCTCTTAATACCATTTCCATGATAATTTCTTAACCACTAAGATAAAGATATTAAGATCATTTTTATGGGTTTAAGGCTCGCATTTTCCCCTTTATCTGCTGTTATATGACCCGAAGAGCAAGGTTGCGAAGCAACCGTAAAGTTCCGAACCCCACCAAAATATTAATCCAATGACTCCAAAATCCTTTTCTGTTCATTGTTATCCAACTTTTTCATCCCATCCTTTATGATCCATTTCAATAAGAACTCTGCTACATCATCAGGATTATTCCTGGTTCTTTCTCTTATATCTACCTCTCTTATCTTTTTTAACTGTCCTTTTATCTCCTCCAGCTATTTCGCCTCAGCCTCATCTATTTTTCCATCAAGAGATACCAGCCAGCAAGGAGAATTAGCCCGGCAATCCCTTACCTTGAGTAGCTATTCGAGGTGCAAGCATTGCTCCTAAGCTGTGTCCGAGGATGGAAACCTTATTTGGATCAATTCCTTCGGTCTCACAAAGCAGATTAACTACCGCAAGGGCATCATTTATCATCTCCTCATTTACGGCAAAACCCTTGATCGTGCTAAGAATTTTAGTAGCATATTGTTTAGTCCGCTTTTCGTACCGGAGCACCGCAACGCCTTTGGTGGCAAGTCCCCAGCGAGATCTTTAAAAGGTTTGTTCACGCCCATAGTTTCGTCCCTGTCATGTGGCCCGGAGTCGTGGACTAAAACGATAGCAGGGAAGAGCCCTTTTTCCTTTCGGGATAGTTAGAGTCGCCGGAGTTACCATTCATCGCCAACTATACATTCTCTTTCCGTGAATAATCTAGAATCCGCATACTCTGGAGGTCTATAGACTTCGGAGCTTTGGGTGGGAAGAAAAAATAGCCCTGCCACCTTTCCTTCCTTATCCAAGACCACTTTTACGTTAAGGGAGACCTCCTCGAAGTCACAAGTAACATATAGACGCATTGTACCCCATCTCCTTGGTGACTTTAGTTTCCTTAATTTCCCTAACTTGCCAGTTTGAGCAATTACGTCACTCCATATTTCTTCAAGGGTAAGATTCTGCTCTTTTAAACTTTCGACCATGATTTCGGCGAGCATCTTATTAGCTTCGTCAAATTGGCCCTTACTGAGGAGACCGACAAATGTTTGGCTGTTGACTCCACGTTCTTCATCACTGGGGTTACAGTCGTTTTAGCACGGCCAACAGTGAAAATTAAGCTTAAAGTTAAAACCAATATTATAATTAATCTTCCTCTCTTCATCTTTCCTTCTTATAAAGTTTATCAAAAGTAACAATTTCATCTAACGGGACTCGGGTTTGCGAAGGGGAAGCGAAAGCGCGCCCTTTGGGTAAGCGTAAGCGAACCGCATACCGCTTGTTAAATGACCGAGCCAAAAGCAAGGCAAGGATTTGCTTTGCAAATCCGCGGAGTTCCGAACCCATTATTAATCTGTCCATTGT
>QMPZ01000235.1 GCA_003648815.1 Candidatus Aerophobota bacterium
TAGAGATAAAGTTAGAGAACTTAAAAAGAAAAATCCTAAAAAAGATATTACAGTACTGATTCGTGGTGGAACATATACCCTCACAAAGACGGTTGTTTTTGGGTTGGAGGATTCAGGAAGCGAAAAGCAAACAATTACTTATGCTGCATATCCTGGTGAAGAGCCTGTTTTTAGTTCAGGTATAAAGATTAAGGGATGGAGAAAACTGAAGGATGAACCTAATTCTCTTCCTGCAAAGGCGAGGGGAAAAATTTGGGTAGCGGATGTGCCGGAGGGGTTAGGACGTTTTTTTACGCTGTTTGACGGTGACAAGCGTTTACCGCGGGCACGGAGTAAAGGGTTTTTGCCAGCCAGGACGTTTAATTATGAGAGCTCTCATGGAAATATGAATATTGTAAAACCTGAAGATCGTCCGCTACTAACGGTTCTCCCTTTCCCGAAAGGTGCTCTAAAGAACTGGTCGAACCTTGAAGATATTGAGATATTGGTTTGTCCTGTGCCATGGACCATGAATATACTGCCCTTAGAGTCAGTTGATGAGGATTCCTGTGTGGCAAGGACATCTATCGAAATGACGGCTCCAGCGGGAAGGTCCGAAGACTTCACAGAATCAGTTTGGGTGGAAAATGCTATCGATTTTTTAGACGAAAGAGGCGAGTGGGTACTTAATACTCGTGAGAGAAAAATTTATTTGTGGCCAGAAGGCGATTCACCAGGAGATAACATTGTTGCCCCTTGTTTAAAAGAGTTTATCCGAGTGGAAGGCAACATTGATTTTGAAGGTCCTATAGACAAACCGGTTCGAAATCTGGTTTTTAGAGGTCTTACATTTACCCATGGCGAGCGCGATCTTTGGGATAAGGATCATAAAGGTTGGGGCCTGCAGCACGATTGGGAAAAATATGATAGGGCAACTGCGCTGGTCCGTTTTCGTGGTACAGAAAACTGCGCAATTGAAGAATGCCATTTTAAAAACAGTGGTGGAGCAGCTATCAGGTTGGATTTGTACTGTCAGAAAAATCGCATTGTCCGAAACCTAATAGAACATATAGGCGGTATGGGTATCTTACTGTGTGGGTACGGTCCCGGGACAAAAGATGTGAACAAGTATAACGAGATAGTTAACAATCACATTCACCATTGTGGAGAGATATACTGGCACTCTCACGCGATTATGGTGTGGCAAAGTGGTCACAATCGAATTGCCCACAACTCTATCCATCATGTGCCGCGAAAAGCGATTTGTATTAGCGGAGTACGAGTACCTAGTTTTGAGGAGGGAGACTTTGCGGAGTCCGCGAAAACCATTCGGTGGAAGGAAATTGGTGAAGATTTTCTAAAAAGAAAATTTTGGACTCGAGTAGTAGAAAGAACGGAATGGAGAAGATGGGATCGCTTTGTCCCATACCTTCATGCTAGAAATAACATAGTCGAATACAACGAAATATATCGAGTTTTGGAAAAACTAGGAGATGGTGGTGCAATAAATCTGTCAGGTGGAGGAGTGGGCAACGTCATTCGCCGTAACTACATTCATCATATCCTTAACAGTATTTGTGATGCCGCGATCCGGGAAGATGGATTTCAAAAAGAAACGCTTATTACAGAGAACATTATCTATAAATGTAACGTGGATGGCATTGTTCGCCGCCAACTGACTCATGTCGAAAACAATATCATTGTAGATGTGGCTGGTAGTAAGAAAAGAGGCTATAGGGGTTATATTAGGTTTGGAGGGTTTGGTGGTGGCCCGGAAATACCTGGAGGCCGACCAAGAGTACAGAAAAATATACTTTATGATTCTGGAAGCAATCCGAAATTTTACAGTATAGACCCAGCATCAATGCAAATTTACCCTGAGGATTGCGAGGCTGACTACAATCTATTTTACTGTGCTGGGAATCCCGAATTAGCTGTGGGTTTTCTTAATGAACAGAAAAAGGGTGGTATCGAGAAACACAGTATTGTAGCAGATCCTTTGTTTATTGATATTGAAAACGGTGACTTTCGTCTTAAAGCGGATTCACCGGCACATAAGATAGGCTTTAAGCAGTTTGACCTTGACAAGATCGGTCTTCTTGAGGATTTTCCAGAAAGATTTAGGGATAAGGAAGATAAGTAGGAAAGCTCAAACTTGTCGGTTTATTCTTTTCTGGACAAGACTTTGGCATTTTTTAATCCAAAATTCACCTCAAACCTGTTCTGGATATGGGCAATACATTAAGGACATGGTTTAATCTTCTGTGAAATGAATTAGTTCTTTCTCATCATAATTATTCTGCGCTTTGGTAATGCTCAAGATGATCCTGAAACTTTACCTTAACTTGAAAAGGCTATAGATGAGCAAACAGAATCTAAAATTAAGGAAGGCAGAAGACATATCGCCTCTGGGGTTGTATAACCTAAGGATCTTAGCTTCTCGTAGGGAGTAAGATCACCTATTCCTTGATGAGGGCGATGTAAATTGTACATGTTCTGCCACCATAAGACTCTCTTTAAAAGGTCGTCTTCGTTCTTTATCGTGGTCAGATAAGGGATGTAGAATTCCTCGTCATCTGTCCTGTGAGATCTTTCCACGAAGGCATTGTCCTCAGGATGTCCCTTTCTTATAA
>QMPZ01000236.1 GCA_003648815.1 Candidatus Aerophobota bacterium
ATTCGGGGAGTTACCCACCTTTCCTCGCCACGGGAGGGATAGGCCTCATCGATGATGCGGAAATTATTCCAGCTTTTTCCATAGTCCGTGCTTTCCAACAGCTTTATGCGGGAAAATTCAGTGGGCCAGTGATAATCCGTCTCATTGAACACACAAAGCATCTTTCCAGAGGGAAGAAGCACAACATCAGGATTTTTAGCGAAGATGCGATCATCACGATAAATCATAACCTGACGCTCGCTCTGATCCAGACTTTTTGCTCTAACTCTATTTGCCATGTAAGTACCTCCTTTACCAAGAGAAAAGGTTATCTTATCCCGTTTTTTGTCTACCTTGAAGTAAATGTCATAGCTTGATTGTCTTCTTAAATTCAAGCCATTCTCTTTCTCTTCGGTTGGCCGAGACCGAGATATAAGACCCTGTCTTTTTATTTTAAGAGAGACAAAAACGGAGAGAAATAAATCTTCTACTGACTCTTTTTCTCAGCCAATAGATCCCGTAGTAAACTTTCCGCTAGCTAATTTCATTTGACTCATAATCATATGTTGGATAAACTTTAAAAGTTTCACATATTTAAATCAGAATTCCTATTATCTTCAGATCCTAACCTCTGCTATTCCAGTTTTATCATTGGGAATGGTACGAAGCTCGATTTCCTTTCTCAAGGGAGCTTTGTGTGCCCTTAGCTTGATGTTACTTATGGAGATCTTATGGTAAGCATCTACCATTCTTTTCACCCTAAGACAGAAAATATCCTTTGTTGAGTGAACCTGATGGTAGCTTGCCTTTTGCCTCTTCCCCAAGGGCTTCTTGTGCCTCCTCAAAGACAGTTATTTTTTCTCTGGCGCAGGTTCTAACTATCCTATCCTGCAACCACTGATAAGGTCTTTTTATTTTCCCTCTGGCCTGAGGTGATAGGGCATAGGTTGCATCAACATTTAACTCATTTAATACCATCTTTCACTGAGTATTAACATCATCTGTATGAAGGTAGTGACGTCTCCACATGCTATCCTTTTCCCTGAATAAAAACGGAAGATAGTATGAAATTTCTCCTCCAGTATATAAATCAACTTAAGTTAGGATATATTTGAAATAACCTTAAACTTGATGAAATAATAAATACCCTCGTGACGTCAGCAATTTTTGGAAAGCTCTCTCAAGTCAATGTTGCGACAAATTTAGTTTTCCTTCAAGATCGTACAGGGTGTGAAATGTTTCTTAGAACTATAAGGTTATAATTGATGAATTTTATTAATAGTTAGCTTATAGGAAAATGGCAAGCTACTTTATGTTCACCCTCTCCAAGAGCTTTAAGCTCAGGTTCTTCATTTCGGCAAATAGTCTTTGCGTATCGACAACGGGGGTGAAATGCACATCCTGAAGGACGGTTAGCTGCATCTGGAACGTCTCCTTTCAATATAATTCGATAGGGTGATCGATGAGGATCGGGCCGCGGAATGGCCGAAAGAAGAGCTTCGGTATAAGGGTGACAAGGTTTGCTAAAGATATCATCAGTTTTACCAATTTCGACAATTCTTCCAAGATACATTATTGCTACTCTATCACTTATGTGTCGAACAACGCTTAGGTCATGTGTTACAAAAAGGAGCGAAAGATTCATATCTCTTTGTAGCTGCAATAGCAAATTAAGAATCTGAGCTTGCACTGATACATCTAAAGCCGATGTGGGTTCATCAGCAAGCACTATCTTTGGATTCGTAGCCAAAGCCCTAGCTATCCCTATTCTTTGACGCTGTCCTCCACTAAAGGCGAAAGGATAGCGATGTAGATAATCCGGGTCCAACCCAACTATTGCCAATAAGTCACGAACGAGTCTATCTATTTCCTTGCTATCCCTTGTTATATTATGGGCCTTCAAGGGCTCTGCAATAATATCTCTTATTGTCATTCGGGGATTAAGAGAAGATTCAGGATCTTGAAAAATTACTCGTATCTTCCGCCATACCCGCTTAAGCTCTTCTTTTTCTAATCTTGAGATATCAATTAACTTATCATTCTCTTTAAATAAGATTTCACCACTTGTAGGCTCAATAGCCCGAACAACTGTCCTAAGAACTGTGGTTTTCCCACATCCACTCTCACCAACCAATCCTAAAGTTTCTCCTTCGTTAATATGAAAACTGACGCCATCCACCGCTCGTACCCATCCTACAATTCGTTTGAAGATTCCCCGACGAACAGGAAAATATTTCTTTAACTTCTTTACCTCAAGTAAAACTCTATTCTTTTGAACCTGTGACATTCTAATCCTTCTCCCTATAGGTATAGAGAAAACAACTGACCTGATGATCTTTTTCTACTTCCACCAAAGGAGGAATAGACAGGTTGCAAATTCCTTCCATCATATGAGGACAACGATCACTAAAAGGACATCCCGACGGCCGAGAAAAGGGATCTGGAACGCTACCTTTAATAGTGGGTAGAATTCTCTTGGGAGGAGTATGCATATGAGGAATGCATTTAAATAAAGCTCAATTATAGGGATGACGAGGATGATCATAAACGTCCTCTACTTTTCCCTTTTCGACAACTTTACCCAAATACATCACCACAACTTCCTTACTTATCTCAGCGATAACTCCTA
>QMPZ01000237.1 GCA_003648815.1 Candidatus Aerophobota bacterium
GATGAGTGAAGAAAAGCAGTTTTTGCTGATAAGTCAATTATCCGGAGAAATAGTTGAGATTTTGGAGTTTATAGATAAGATAAGAGGACGCCACCAGCTTGTCATCATTCAGCCAACCGAGCCCTGGAAGGAGGCTAAAGATCTAGAGGAAGCTTACAGCTGGTATGAGAGACAGAGAACGATTCAGGAGATTCTTACCCGGCGCGGGGTGAGGATAGTAGTTGGCCTTTCAGATATTTTTAAAAGGTAAGGATTTTCTTTTCGCTTACGTCAATCCAAAGATGAAGGCTGCGGTAAGGTTCAGAGTTTGCTTGATCTTCTCTGAATAAAAGAAATTCAACCTTTATGTTTTCTCCAGGCTGAGTAGGAGTAAAACCTATCTTTTCTTCCCATTTTTCCTCATGTTCCAGAATAACAGGACCAATAAAGGTATTTTCCTCACCACCTATTAGAACTTTAACAGTATAACTGACAGACTCATACTCATGATTTACTATACCCAAGATAACATAAGCTTCCTCCCCCACAGTAAGCTTTCTTGGATATCCCTCTGCTTTTCCTCCTTCACCTAAAATATAAAATTCCGTAAATCTTTCTCCCGCTTTTGGGGTTGAGATAACATAAATTAAAGTTCCTATGGCAGCTATAATTGCTCCAATTAGAACCACAGTTAGAATCTTATCCAGCTTTGATTGTGAGGAAAAAGAAGAAAAATCAATGTTTATATTTATGCTCAATCTTTCCGATGGTAGAACATAGGAGCGTCTTATCCAGGCAAGAATAGACATAACGATGATAAATCCAGTAAGAGATACAAGGATTGGGTAGAGCCTTATACCCCAGGGGGTGTAGTTCAGGATAAGGCCGATTAGGGGGACGACTGCAATGCTCAGACCAAAACTTAAAGCTATTCTTTCTATCCTGTCAAGCTGCGTTTTTTTAGGAAAAAGGGCACAGATTAAGGTATAACCAGGGAAAAAGAGAATGAAGGGAAGGCCAAGAATTATCCTTGCCACTTTAAAAGAGGTAAGGCTAATTATCCCGATAAGGATAAGAGAAAGAATATCTATCAGGAGAAGCTCATTTTTTATATGTATTTTCATGGGAGTTTTCCCCTGAATAAAAATTCTTTCATCATCCTTCTTTTTGCTAACACTATACCAAATCCCAATAGAATTACCGCTCCAATAATCTCTGGCAGATAAACCCAGGGATTGGTAAAAAGACCCTGCAAAATATGCCCCCACCAGTGAGATATATCCTGTTTTGGGAAACCCCAGCCATATAAAGGCCAAAGGAGAGTCTGAAGGTCAAGCCACATCTCATCCAGCACCAAATGGAAACAAGAGGCAAGACTGAATGCAAGAAAGTTAGCTCCTTTTCTTTTCAGAAGATACATTCCCATAAAAAGGAGAACAAGGTTAACAAGGAGTGTGTGAGTGTATATCTTGCCGGTAGTAAATATGACGGAAAAAATGAGCATCACTAAAGGTCTATCAACCATGTCGGGGAAAATAGAGCCTAAAAGAATAAAACGATAGTCAATGTGCCTTTTTTCAGGGTTTTTGAGTGGGTCAGGATTGGGAGAACTTTCAAAGAGGGTGGGAGATGATTTGGCAATATATACAAGTTTTTTCTTTTTTTTCTCCGGGTGGGAAGATATTCGGGAATAAATTCTACGACACAAATCAAAAACACCCAGTGTTATTCCGGTGTGTGCAAGTAGGAGCATTTTGGTAGACTATCTTCCTGCTTTTATTTTTTTCTCAACTCTTTTTATTGCCTCTTTTGCCTTACCGTGCCCGGGAATAATCCGTAGAACCTCTTTATATTCATCTATAGCTTTATCTAATCTTCCTGTGGTATCGTAAATTGCTGCAAGTTGCCAGTGGTAAGTGGCATTATTAGGATCAAGCTGGATAGCCCTTTTTGATTCCTTCTCTGCCTCAATATACATATTTTTGTTCCAGTAGAGCCAGGCAAGGTGATAATGTGCCCAGGCGTTATAAGGATTTAGCTGGTAGGATTTTTTAAAGTGGTAAACGGCTCTGTCAAAATACTCATCATCCCGGTAAAACATAGAAAGCCTGGAGTAGATTTTTCCTGCCTCCTGGTGATATTCTGAGTTTTTTGGCGAGATGGATATGGCTTTTTCGTATTTACTTGCCGCTTCTTTCCACGTTCTTGCACTGGCAGAGAGCTTATTTGCCTGCCGATAGTAGATGTCTGCCCAGAAAGATTGGACAGAGATATAGCTTAGAAAAACTATCGCAATGAGTATGATTGATATAAAAGCTATTTTTTGTTTTTTAGAAGACAGCTTTATTACCAATGTTTGCCCCGCGAATTAAACATCGATTTTGATTATACCAAAGGGTGAGTAAAAAGACAAGTTGCCGCATCAAATGATTTGATGCGAACGAGAGAGGAGATAGGATAAAAAAGAGGATCAGGAGCCCAAAAACTATTCTTTATGAGATAAGTTGGCTCTAAACACCCATAGAGGAAGGAGATTTTCGTTTTTTAAGGTAGCATAATAAATATTGTGTCTGGTAATTAATGCTCCTTGCGGGTAAGGAAAAAATTGCTATCCTCCCTTCTCAAAA
>QMPZ01000238.1 GCA_003648815.1 Candidatus Aerophobota bacterium
AAAAATTAGTCTACCCTTTTAGCATCAGCCCACAACCTCTCCAACTGATAAAATTGTCTTGCCTCTTCGGAAAAGATATGCGCTATCACTCCCCCGAAGTCCAGAAGAATCCATCGAGAATCCATAAAATCTCCGGAATTGAGAAGACTTACCCCCTCTTCCTTAAGTCTTTTCTCTATCTCCTGAGCAATGGCCCGCATATGTGAGAAAGACTCACCCGTACAGATCACAAAATAGTCAGTTATTACCGAAATTTCCTTCAGATTCAGAAGCACTATGTCCTTTGCCTTTTTCTCCTCTGCTATTTTAGCAATGTCCTTAGCTATTCTCTCATAAACCAAACCTCTTCTCTCCTATGTATGTTTTAAAATTATACACATAACCTTCTTTACGTCAAGGCCTTGTATTATTGAAAAATTACCTTTCCGTCCACATCACTGATACAGATGATTTTTGTAGATATATTTTTCTACCGCTTCTGGCAAAAGATATTTAATGGTCTGCCCTCTCTTTATCCTCTTCCTGATCTCAGTTGAGGAAATAGCCAGAGCGGGGACCTCTACAAGATATGTACACTTTCTGAAACGAGGATGGATTTTCTCCATATCCAGCTTGTATCCCGGCCTTGATGCGGCAATAAATTTGGTTACCTCCGGCAAGTTCTCCGCCTTATGCCAGGTAGAGATCTCGGCTATAGCATCGGCTCCGGTGATGAAAAAGCACTCTGTATCCTCTCCATAAATCTTCTTCAACTCCAATATGGTATCGTAAGTATAAGATTCTCCCTTTCTTTTTATCTCTATAGGAGAGGCAGAAAAATGTTCGTTAGTAGCTGTAGCAAGAACCGTCATCATCCAACGATGCTCTGGAGGAGCAATCTCATCGTTCTCCTTATGGGGAGGCCTACCAGAAGGAACAAAGAGCACCTCGTCCAGTTTAAACTCATCCCAGATGACCTCCGCTGCTACCAGGTGTCCTTGATGAATGGGATTGAAGGTTCCTCCCATGATACCTAACCTAAACGGACCCTTTTTTCTCATTTTGCATACTCCACGGATCGAAATTCCCTGATCACCGTTACCTTAATCTGTCCCGGATAACTTAATTCCTTCTTTATCTTCTCGGCGATCTTTCGCGACAGCTTCACGGCTATCTCATCACTAACTTCCTGGGGCTGAACCATAATACGTACCTCTCTTCCTGCCTGAATAGCATAAGCCTTATCTACCCCGGAAAAGGCAGTAGCAATTGATTCCAGATCCTCCAATCGCTTAATATAGGCTTCCAGAACCTCCTTCCTTGCTCCAGGCCTCGCCGCAGAGATGGCATCGGCCGCTTGAACTATCAAGGCCAGCGGGGTATCCGCTATCTTATCCTCATGATGAGCCGCAATAGCATGGACGACCTCAGGATGTTCTCCATATTGTTTGGCAAGATGTGCCCCGATCAAGGCATGAGGACCCTCTATCTCCTGATCCACCGCTTTTCCAATGTCATGAAGAAGTCCGGCCCTTTTAGCCCAAGAGGAGTTTTCCCCAATTTCTGCTGCTATAATGCCGGCTATATAGGCTACTTCCTTAGAATGCTGCAAGACATTTTGTCCATAACTGGTACGAAATTTCAGCTTTCCCAACAGTTTAATTAACTCAGGAGAAAAATTGGAAATTCCCATATCAAAAGCCGCTCGTTGACCCTCTTCCTGAATAATTTCCTCAACATCCCTTCTGGCCTTTTCCACTACCTCCTCAATTCTGGCTGGATGTATTCGAGTATCAGCAATTAGCCTTTCCAAGCTAATCTCAGCTATTTTTCTTCTTAAAGGATCGAAGCAGGATATGACCACCGTTCCAGGGGTATCATCCACAATCAAATCCACTCCTGTGAGAGCCTCAAAGGTCCTTATGTTCCTTCCCTCTCTTCCTATTATCCTCCCTTTCATCTCATCGTTGGGAAGCGGAACGGTTGACACCACTGACTCAGATATCTGGTCTACAGAACAACGCTGAATAGCAGTAGCTATAATCTTTCTCGCCTTTTTATTAGCTGTCTCCCTGGCTTCCTTTTCTATCTCCTGAACAATTTGAAGAGCTTCTTCCTTGGTCTCTTTCTCCACTTTCTCAAGCAAACTCCTCTTCGCCTCCTCGGCAGACATACCCCCTATTCTCTCTAACTCTTCCCTTTGTTTGGCCTCTAACTCCTTAAGCTTTCTTTTCTCCTCCTCTATCTCCTGTTCCTTCAAAAAGAGCTTTTTTCTTTCTCTTTCTAACTCGTGCGAGTAACGGTCCAAAGCCTCCTCTCTCTCTATTAACTTTGCCGAAAGCTCTCGAAATTCCTTTCTTCTTTCCTCTGTTTCCCGCTCAAACTTTACCTTAAGCTGGTGAAGCTGCTCCTTTTTCTCTAATTCAAATTCCTTTCTCTTCTCCTCTATCGCCTTCTCTGCCTTAGCCAACTCACCCCTGGCCTTGTTCAACAGAGAACAGGCCCTAACTCTATCGATAAGGGCAACTGCTACTGCTCCACCTGCTATCCCTATCAAGACATATATCAAAGAGCTCATCACCGATACCCCCTCTTCGTTTTCGCTCAGAAAGAACTAAGTCTTATAT
>QMPZ01000239.1 GCA_003648815.1 Candidatus Aerophobota bacterium
GGCATCATCACCAGGAACAACTGTCTGTGCGTCTCCTGCAAATCGTGTGCAGTAGCCTGCCCTTTCGGGACAATATATATGGAGATACTACCCTTTCTTACTTTTCAGTGCGATCTGTGCAAGGGAAGGCTAAAGGAGGGAGAAGAGCCTCTGTGCGTGAAGACGAGCAAAGGTGCCATAAAATATGGAGAGTTTAAGGAGGAGAGGAGCAAAAATATTTTCCGAGTAGGAGAGATAGTGGTCAAGGTAACACCATGGAAAAGGGAGTTAACCGTCGAAGAAGGTAAATAGCGATGATGAAGGAAATTTCCTTAGCTTTGCTGTCTTTTCTTATATTTCCGGGTCTTCTCTTTACCGCTGTGGTGGGACTGCTTGCTGGTTGGGTGGACAGAAAACTTACTGCTCGAATTCAATGGAGAGTCGGTCCACCCTGGTACCAGAACTTTATCGATTTCCTTAAGTTAATGGGTAAGGAGACCATACTCCCCGCTGGTGCTCACAGGTTAACCTTTCTTATGGCTCCTATTATAGGTCTTGTCGGAATTACCTTGGTTTCCCTCATCCTCTGGCAGATGAGTCTTCATCCTACTCGTTCTTTCCTCGGAGACCTCATCGTAGTCCTTTACCTTTCCATTCTTCCCTCCTTAGCTATTATCATAGGAGGATCTGCCTCAGCAAATCCTCTTGCCTCACTGGGAGCAAGTAGGGAAATGAAGCTACTATTAGCCTATGAACTGCCTTTCATCATAGCCATTTTCACCCCTGTGGTAGTTATAAAGGATATAAGGATAGGCTCTATTATAACCTACCAGATGGAAAACGGTATGATGTTCACCCATCACCTTTCTTCCCTTATCGCTTTGATAGTTGCATTTGTCTGTATGCAGGCAAAGCTTGGCCTTACTCCCTTTGACATACCTGAGGCAGAACAGGAGATAATGGCCGGACCTTTAATTGAGTATTCCGGTCCACCCCTTGCCCTGTTTAAACTTACAAAAGCCATGATGCTTTTTGCCCTTCCAGTATTTTTAATTACAGTTTTTGCTGGAGGGATGAGATTTGACGGAGTTCAGGTTATTCTCTCAATCGTAAAGTATCTTGTGGTCTTAATATTGATAGTTCTGGTGAAGAACACCAATCCTCGTCTGAGGATAGATCAAGCCCTTAAATTTTTCTGGCTTTGGATGTTCCCCTTAGCTATTGTCGGTTTCATCTTGGCTCTGGTTGGAATTTAATTAAACTGATGGAGAAGACAAAATGAGCTTAAAGACATTTTCCCTTAAGAAATCCATCTGGGTCTATCATTTATCCGCTGGTTCCTGTAATAACTGCGATATTGAGATTCTGGATTGTCTTACGCCAAGATTTGACCTTGAGCGGTTCGGAATTTGTCTGGTGGGAAGTGTGCGTCATGCTGATGTGATTTTAGCTACCGGTATAGTTAACAGGAAGTGCCTGCCCAGGGTGAAGAGGATCTATGAGCAGATGCCTGAGCCAAAGCTGGTGGTGGCAGTTGGTGCCTGTGCTTGTAGCGGAGGAATATTTGCCAAAGGATATAACATTGCCGGTCCTTTTGATAAGGTTATTCCGGTAAGTGCTTATATTCCTGGATGTCCTCCAAAACCTGAGGCTATAATTGACGGAGTAGTGAAACTTATTCAAAGTTTAGATGGGAGACTTTCGGCAAGCAGTCGAGTGGTTAGATAAACGAGGAAGGAAGATGGCCGAAAAAGATGTAATAGAAAAAGTAAAGGAACATCTTAAGGACAAGATAGTTTTTTGGGAGGAAAAATCGCCAAACAGGCATTATTTTGGTGTAAAGAAGACCGACGTCGTCAGCGTGGTAAAATATCTTTTCGAAAAGATGGGGGCAAGATTTATTACCGCCTCCGGAGTTGATACTCCTGAAGGAATTGAGATACTCTACCATTTTTCCTTTGATAAGGAAGGAGGTAAGGTGGTCACCGTCAAGGTCCTTGTTCCAAAGCAAAGCTGTGAAGTTGAATCCATTGCTCCCTTTATTGCCGGAGCGAACTTTATCGAAAGAGAAATCCGAGAGCTTCTGGGAGTTAAATTTTTAAATCATCCTGATCCAAGACCTCTTTTAACCTCAGAGGATTGGCCCAAAGGTGTCTATCCTTTAAGATTGGACTATAGAGATGCTCGTTTCCCTCAAGACCTTCAAGAAAAAAAGGAGAAGTAGATGAGCAAGAAATGTAAAATTATCCCCATAGGTCCATATCATCCCCTTCAGGAAGAACCGGAATATTTTGAGCTTCACGTAGAAGGAGAAAAGGTCGTAGATATAGATATACATATAGGTTACAATCACAGAGCTATCGAACAGATAGCTCAGAGGATGACCTGGGATCAGGTTATCTTTCTGGTGGAAAGAATTTGCGGCATATGTTCTACTTCTCATCCCATCGCTAACTGCAATGCTCAGGAGGACCTTGCCGGAGTGGAAATACCGGAGAGGGCAAAGTACATAAGAAGCATCGTGGGAGAGCTGGAAAGGATTCACTCCCATCTTCTGTGGGCAGGCTTAGCCGGGCATTTCTTAGGGTATAATACCCTTTGGATGTGGATA
>QMPZ01000240.1 GCA_003648815.1 Candidatus Aerophobota bacterium
AACTTTATTATTGTCAGAAGACGCCATCAGAGGATTTTAGTAAGAGATAGGAACTATGGTAGGAAAAAGCGGGCTTTGTGTATTTAGTAATGGTTAAAAATAAAAGGTGGGATTGGTAGTCCTGAAACCTCAACTTTGAGTTCATAATACCGTCCCTTAGGTTGCCTATATTAATGTTGTGATAGTAAAGTGATAAAGAATGAAGATAAGTTTAGGCTTAGAGTTAATCCTAAAAATAGCTTATGTTATAACTTCGATTTTAATAGTTATTATGCCACTAACCTACGCTTTTCCCGAGATTTTGAGGGTTTTCCCTTTCTATAAGAATGCAATAGAAGCAATTGATAAACTCCATAAGCTCGAGGAAGAGGAAGAAGTTCAATTTGGTGAAAAGAGGAGAAGACAAGTAAAAGTAGGGCGTGTAAGAAAAGGGGAGAAAGGTTTTGCTGAATTAGTCTCAGCGATAAAAATGAAGAGAAAAGATCTTTTACAAAAGAAGATAGAAGAAATTGGGTTAGCTCAATATGGTCAACATTCTGCTTTAATCTTTGGAACACCTCCAAGAGTTGAACCTAATGCAGTTATCTATATTAAAGAAGAGGGGGGAAATGTGTGGGAACTGTTAATTTACCATCCTACAGCACCTGAAATAACCCTTGAATTACGTGAATTAACCGAATGGGTGAATGATTATGCTTACAGGAAGTTATCTTTTTGGACAATAGCAATAGTTGTGATTTGGGGAATAATACTGGGTTTCTTTGTTTTCTAGAGGCTTTAATAAGAGAAAGATCCAGGATCTTAGTACAGCCTGTAAACCGAACAGAAAAATTTTGCTAAGAAGTTTCTTCAATTACTAAAGCATTATATTCTCTTAAACTAAAATGCTTTCCCAATAAGTAAATAAATCCGGAAAATAAGTTTTAAATTTGACACTCTTTTGGTATTCGGTATATTAAAAATTGCTCTGGTGGAGCTGGCCAATGGAGAAAGAAAAACCTGTTGGCATTTGGATCAGGGTTTCAACAGAAGATCAGGCAAAGGGTGAAAGTCCAGAGCATCATGAAAAAAGAGCCCGCTTTTATGCAGAATCAAAAGGCTGGAAAGTAAAAGAAGTTTATCGGCTTGAGGCAGTAAGTGGAAAATCTGTGATGAACCATCCAGAGACCCAGAGGATGCTCCAGGATATTAGAACCGGCCATATTACCGGCCTTATCTTCTCCAAACTTGCTCGTCTTGCCCGCAATACAAAAGAACTTTTAGAATTTGCTGAAATTTTTAAAGAGCATGGAGCAGATCTTATCTCCCTTCAAGAATCAATTGATACCTCAACTCCGGCAGGAAGATTATTTTACACAATGATTGCTGCTATGGCCCAGTGGGAAAGAGAGGAGATTGCAGAAAGAGTTGCTGCTTCTGTTCCTATTAGAGCAAAACTTGGAAAGCCTTTGGGTGGTCAGGCTCCCTTTGGTTACAAGTGGAAAGATAAAAAACTTGTTCCTGATCCAAAAGAGGCACCTGTTAGAAAGCTAATTTATGAGCTTTTCTTAGAACATCGAAGAAAAAAGACAGTTGCCAGGATCTTAAATGAGATGGGATACAGAACAAGAAAAGGGGCAAAGTTTTCTGATACAACCATAAGAAGACTTTTAAGAGATCCAACTGCTAAAGGAATTCATCGAGCAAACTACACAAAAAGTCTGGGAGAGAACAAAAAATGGGTTTTAAAGCCAAAAAAAGAATGGGTCTACACAAAAGTTGAGCCAATTGTCTCAGAAGAGCTCTGGGATAGGTGTAATGCCATTTTGGATGAACAGGAGAGGAAAAATAAAAGACCAGCAAGAAAAGCCCGCCATCTTTTCACCGGGTATGTCTTCTGTATCTGTGGCCAAAAAATGTACGTTCCATCAAGTTCCCCAAAGTACACTTGTTATAACTGCCGGAACAAAATAAGTAAGGAAGACTTAGAAGAGGTCTTTCAACACCAGCTAAAAGATTTCTTTTCCTCATCAAAAGAAATTGAAAACTACCTAAGTGAAGCTGATGAGGTAATAAAAGATAAAGAAGAGCTCCTCCGTACCCTTTTTGAGGAAAAAAGAAAAATCGAACAGGAGATGGACAAAACCTACAGGCTATACATTGATGACGAGATAACAAGTAAAGGTTTTGGCAAAAGATACAAACCCCTGGAAGAAAGACTCAAACAGATAGAAGATAAAATTCCAGAACTTCAAGGAGAAATTGATTTCCTTAAAATCCAATATCTCTCGAGTGACCAGATTCTTTCAGAAGCAAAAGATCTTTACTCCCGTTGGCCTGAGCTAACCCAAGAGGAAAAACGAAAGATAGTTGAAAACATAACTGAGAAAATAATTATTGGAAAAGACGATATAACAATTCACCTTTGCTACCTTCCTTCCTTCTCTGAAATGACGTCATCTTGGCAACGCAACCTCAGGGATTCATGGCTGCAACAAGCATAAACCTTGCCGGATATGTAATGGAAGTTAGAGCCCGGGAGATGGTGACTACACCATCCTCCAGAGGCTGGCGTAAAGACTCAAGAACGCTTCTGGGG
>QMPZ01000241.1 GCA_003648815.1 Candidatus Aerophobota bacterium
ATGATGAACCAGGCAATATCTTCAAAGGGCTTGATGAGGCGATGCAAAGGGCAAAGGCCTCCGGCAAGAACAGGGTGTGCATGGCAAGCTGACTTAGTAGGGCTCGTCGGTGACTCAAAGAGGTGTAAGATCTTTGAATAGATCATTGAGGATAAAACTTGGATAATCGGGGGAGATGAACCCTGCTCCAACAGATGGGCGTCTCAGGGCAGGGGGGATCCAGTGACGCAACCGACCGATTTTTTGGTATTTACACCAGAAATAAGGTCAGTTTTTTTATTGAATTCAATACTTATTGGAGTGTATCAGCTTGCTGATGCTAAACTATGCAGTAGCAAGCTATTGCACTCTGGCAAAGCAATCTCGACAAAAACTGTAATGATCGATGTTTTCCTATCATCGGAATATGCTCCCAAATACCTTCGGAAGGATTCACATGGAAAACTTTATCGACGACATAAGGTCTGAGGAAATCTGCTTTAATACGATAAGAAATATTGACTGCATCACCATCATTGTAAGCTACCCCGATAGAACACTCATTAAGGATTTTAGATTTAAGAGGCACTCCGGGGGATTAGGGTTTACTACGAGGAGCTGTGAGTTTCTGGATGACTGGAAGGGCTGTGTCTATTTAAAAAATCAACTACCAATCTTACATCTGACCAAAATCGATAACAGAAAAGTTGACATAGAGATCCCTCTTTCGGAGTTCGGTCTTCTCCGGGAGGCTCAATTTATCTATGAGCTTTCCTTTGCTCAGGTAATAGTAAAGCTCGAGGCTAATTTGGCCAGCGCTATTTACCGGTAGATCACTAACAAACTGTAGTGGCAAAACTCTGACGATTGCTTCCACCCCTGACGACCCGGAAGATAGAGGTCTCATCTAAGATGGTATGGGCAAAACAAGCTAGGGCGTCAAATGTCTCAAGATAAGTTCCAGGCTCCCTTAGGCAAGCCAGCGGCTGGATAATTGCAAGAAGACATAAAAGAAAAGGAGACCTTTATGAAAAATTGGCTTATGGCAATAGCAGGAGGGGCAATTATGGCAGCTGCAGTATGGCTCATTATAATTTTTGCCCCCCAGGTACTGCTGTTGTTGGAGGGAATAGTAGGGATACTTGTAGGGATTGCGGGAGGAGTTATTTTAGCTATCGGTGCAGGTGGGATAAAATCAGCTCTTGAAGAAACTCGAGCGAAAAAGGTGGAGGCTGCAAAAGCAGGCTTTCCAGGGAAAAGCAAAAAAGAATAATCGGAGGTAAAAAAGATGAGAAAAAAGAAAGTGGTAATTTTGTTAGGGTTAGTGTGTGCTTTGGCGGCTATCCTGGCTACTTCTGCATTTGCTGTGGATATCGAGGCTCTGATTGACCTTTTTATCACCAATCCTGAGGCAGGGACAGCTAAGCTTATTGAGCTGGCAAAAACTGATCCTGAGTCTGTTGCCCTTGTCTTAGCAGGAGTTGCCGAGAGGGCACCAGAGCTGGCGGATTCCATAATGCTTATCTGCTTGGAACTGGTAGATACCGAACCTTCTGCGGCTGCTCTTGTAATCAATACCATCAAGGACAGAGCCCCTGAGATAGGGGAGAGGATAGAGATGATAGCTGTAGCCTATGGCCTTGAGGAAAGCTACCTAAAGGCGGCAAGTCCTGTGAGACCGTAAACCAAATAAACCAAATCAACCAAACAAACCAAATGAACTAAATAAACTAAATCAACCAAATAAACTAAATAAACCAAACCAACCAGATGACCAGATAGACGAGAATGGATAACGTAAAAGCAGTAATCCTTGCAGCGGGAGAAAGTAAGAGAATGAAATCAGGGCTTACAAAGCTTTTGCACAGGCTCGGAAGAAAAGCTCTTGTTGAATTTCCAGCAGGTGCCTGCAAGGAGTGCGGGATAAAAGATGTGATAGTTGTTGTTGGCTACCAGGCAGATAGGGTAATATCTGTTCTGGGAAATAGCTTCACCTACATCTATCAGGAAAAAAGGCTTGGAACAGGTGATGCTCTAAAGAAAGCTTTACCTTTGCTAAAAGATTTTAAAGGTGAGCTTCTTGTTCTTCCAGGAGATGCCCCTTTTGTAACAGCATCAGTGCTTAAAAACCTTATTGCCTGTCACAGAAAATCAAAACCTGCAGCAACTATTCTCACAGCTTCTATACCAGATCCTTCCCATTACGGAAGAATTATCAGGAATGGCTACAACCAGATCAAAAGGATTGTAGAGTACAAAAATGCTACCGGTGAGGAGCTTGGCATAAAAGAGGTAAATAGCGGGGTTTACTGTTTTGACACGCAAGCGGTAATATCTGTCATCCCTGAACTTCAACCAAATCCTGTAACAGGTGAATATTACCTGACAGATGTTGTATCTTTATTGAATGATAAAGGCTACAGGGTAGAAGCATTTTTCTCTAAAGACCCAACAATAGTGTTGGGTGTAAATACTCCAGAAGATTTTGAAACGGCAATTAATATAATGAGGCGCAAAAATAAATTTTTAAATGGATGAATAGTCGCCTTTTAAGCTTTGAACCTCGAACGTTGAACTTAGAACGAAAAAGGAA
>QMPZ01000242.1 GCA_003648815.1 Candidatus Aerophobota bacterium
GTACTGCCACCCGATGTTGAGGAAAGGATCAAAGCAATTTCTGAGAGGGCGGTATCTGCGCAGTCACGATGAAAGTAAGAAGTTCGCACATGAATCAGCTTGAAACAACGCCCGTTCTACAAGTCCAGGATTTGGAAATCTCCTACTCGACGCTAAAGGGACCTGTCAGAGCAGTCCGGGGCGTCTCTTTCGAGATTTGGCGTGGCGATGCGCTCGGGTTGGTTGGAGAGTCTGGCTGTGGTAAAAGCACTCTTGCTTTTGCGATCATGAATTATATGGCGACGAACGCCAAGGTAATGGGTGGACGTATCCTGTTTTGCGGCGAGGACATCCTGCACAAGAACGAGCGTGAATTGCGTGAGATCCGTGGCCAAAAGATCGCTATGGTGTACCAGAATCCGCAGGCCGCTCTTAACCCATGCCTTCGAATAGGTGAACAGCTAACTGAGGTGATAACCGAGCATAAAGGACTGAAGGTCGATGTAGCTACAGATAAGTGCCTACAAATGCTGGAACAGGTGCGCATGCCGGACCCCCCTGCAATTATGCAACGCTATCCACATCAGTTGTCAGGGGGACAACAGCAGCGAGTTGTGATCGCCATGGCACTACTGTCAAACCCATCATTGCTGATCATGGATGAACCAACCACTGGGTTAGACGTAACAGTCGAGGCTGCAATACTGGATCTCATAATTGAGTTGAAACATAAGTTTGATGTGGCTCTTCTCTACATTACCCACAACCTTGGAGTGGTAAGCAGGGTTGCGGATCGCGTGGCTGTCATGTACGCAGGTGAGCTGGTCGAGCTGGGCTCCGTTTGGGACATATTCCGGAATCCTATGCACCCATATACAGAAGCGCTCCTCAGATGTGTTCCTAAGATAAGTGCTGACAGGCGGTCAGGAATCCTGCAGCCGATTCGGGGAAGAGTCCCTTCGCTTCGGGAGATACCAAGTGGATGCATTTTTGAGCCACGCTGTGATCGTGCCGATCAGCGTTGTCGATTGAACCGTCCGAAGCTGGTAAGGGTCGATGAGGATCACTTTGTGCAGTGTTTTTATGCTGGCAAATCAGGAGCGCCGTCACCGAGGATTCCGGAAGTTACCAAAACCGCTATCGAGCAATCTAAAGGTAGAGCAAACTCAATCTTAAAGGTCAGGGGGCTTAAGGTTTACTATACTGCTAAAGGGGAAGGACTGGCAGGATTGGCTGGCGGGAAGGGGAAAGACTATGTGAAGGCGGTAGACGGTGTGAACCTTGATATATGGAAAGGGAAAACGGTTGGCATCGTGGGCGAGTCAGGATGTGGCAAGACTACGCTGGCCAAATGCATTGCCGGTCTGGTGCCGCCCTATAGCGGGGAAATGAACTTTCTGGGTGAAGATATATCCTGCATCGTGGAGAAACGCCCCCATAGGTTGCTAAAAGACTTGCAGATGGTGTTCCAAACCCCCGATGCCACTCTTAATCCTAGTTGTTCGGTAGGAAAAGCAATTGCACGTTCTCTGCACTTGTTTGGAACTGTCTCTCCTTCCGAGATTAGAGGTGAGGTGGTGCGTTTGCTGAAGGCAGTCAAGTTGGGGGAGGAATATTACAACCGAATGCCCCGCCAATTGAGCGGTGGTGAGAAACAGCGGGTGGCCATCGCCAGGGCATTTGCTGGCCGGCCGAGGCTTGTCGTATGTGATGAGCCACTGTCTTCGCTAGATGTATCTGTCCAGGCAGCGGTCTTAAATCTGCTGCGGGAGTTTCAGCAGAGATACGGGACCACGCTGCTGTTCATTTCCCACGATCTGAGCGTTGTATACAAGTTGTGTGACTATATAGCTGTGATGTATCTAGGTCAGATTTGTGAGATCGCCCCCCCCGAGGCTCTGTTTGCTCCACCCTATCACCCTTATACAGAAGCCCTTCTATCAGTTATACCCGTTCCGGACCCTACGGTGGAGAAAACCAAAACCAAGGTAAGGTTGGTTGGTCCCGTCCCGAGCGCGATTGACCCACCATCCGGCTGCAGGTTCCACACTCGCTGCCCGCGCAAGATCAGCGCAATATGCGAATCCGAGCCCCCCCCTTGGCGTCGGATAACAGATGAACATTGGATCAGGTGCCACATGAGCATGAAAGATCTGCATAATATGGAGCCAGTCATTCGCCTCAGCTCGAAATGAGTTGGGCAGGCGAACTATTGTCTGGCTCAAAGGAGGAGAATGTATGGACGGAAATGAAATAGCTGCTCGGTTCATTCGGAGCACGTGCTGGAACAAGCTGTCGAAAGCGGTGCAGCACAAGGTTAAGATGTGTTTAGTTGACATCGTCGCGGCAACTGTTGGTGGGGTGCTAACCCCTGTCAGCGACATTACTGCTACCTACGCTGCCGGGGCATGGAAGGGTAACGAAGCGACAATTCTTTTGCACGACAGGCGCGCGAGTGCTGCTGGAGCAGCTTTTGCCAACGCTTATACAGCGAATGCTCTCGATTGCGACGATGGGGCTAAATATACGCGCGGACATGTAGGTGTGCAGGTTTTCCCAACGGCGCTGGCGGTAGCTGAGA
>QMPZ01000243.1 GCA_003648815.1 Candidatus Aerophobota bacterium
AACAAATTCCATAGCTTATATTCATCGCCACGGACGAAAAAGCAGATGGGATATTTTTTAGCTTTATCCTCGGTGAATCTTGTTTCCCAGGTTACCGGATCCATCTCCTGCTTTATCCCGTAGACGAAAGGACGGGGATGGAATCCTCCCTCGTCGAAGAAATGTATTCTCTGCGGAGGGCAATAAATGTAATCTGGATAGCGCTTGTATATATCATAGGGAGAAAAAAATTCACAGAGTATTGCTAAAACGTAAAAAACGGCTAATATGCTCCCTCCCAGAAGAGCCAGCTTATGTTTTCTAAACTTTCGCCACATAAGTTGCCACTGGGAAGCCATATAATATCTTTCCTCAGCGCTCATCCCATCCTTTTCCTTCATTGCCTCCTCTTACTCCTTTCTCTCATAGCGAATCCGAGGATCTACCCAAACCAAAAGAAGATCAGAGATAAAGGTTCCTATCACGGTTAAAAAGCTCGTGAGCATAAAGGTGCTTGCGGCTAAATACATATCCTGAGACCTCAATGCCCTGAAGATAAGAGGCCCTGTGGTGGGTAAACTCAGAACTATGGCCGTAATCATCTCCCCGGAGACAATGCCGGGAAGCATCCAGCCTATGGTGCTGATTATGGGATTAATGGCTATTCTTACTGGATACTTAAACAAAAGAGTTCTTTCCTTAACTCCCTTGGCCCGGGCGGTGATGACGTATTGCTTTCTCAGCTCATCCAATAAACAGCCTCGCATGACGCGGATAAGTCCAGCTGTGCCGGCTGTGCCGATGACAATTATGGGGATGGGAAGGTGCTTTAACATGTCGACGAATTTGCCTATGCTCCAGGGTGCCCATATATACTCAGGTGAGAAAAGGCCACCTACGCTGAGGTTGAAATACTTAAAGAAGATAAACATCAATATCAATGCTAAGAGAAAGTTTGGAGTGGCCAGGCCGACAAAGCCAACCGTGGTAAAGACATAATCGCCAACAGAATATTGATGGGTAGCCGAGTAAATCCCTATGGGTACGGCAACGACAAAGGTAAAGATAGCGGTAAAAATGGAGATGGCCGCCGTTAAGGCCAGTCGCTCTCCAATCAACTTAGCCACCGGCTTGTTAAATATAAACGACCATCCCAGATCCCCATGCAACAGATTCCACATCCACTTAAAGTACTGGGCATATATCGGCAAATCCAGGCCATATCGCTTCCTCAGTGCGGCAAGCACTGCTTCATCAACTTGTTGACCACTGCGCGCTAATTGTGTCATATAAGAGGTGACAAAATCACCCGGAGGAAGTTGAATGATGATAAAAGAGACCACTGATAGTACCCACAGGATGATAAGCATATAAACAAGGCGGCGGATGAGGTAATATAACATATTAAGCTCCCTTTTGTGGGCGATAATTAAATCTCACTTTCTACAAGGAAAGCCCTGCCAGTCTTTGGGCAGGGCTTTCCTTAACGAAACTTATTTTTCAAAAAACCACTGGCCTATCATATAAGCTCCGAACCCTGGGATAAAACGACCTTTCTCTCTGTGCGCATTTCTAAGGCCGTCTTTCCTTATCACTGGATATGGACAGGCTTCAACCGTGCCGATGAGATAAAGGCCTTTAACGTTGAGAGTGATGAGCTCCTTGGTCAGCTTCACATATTTCTCTGTTCCCCGAGGAGTAGTCAGCCATTCATCGACAAGGTTAAATATCCTCTTTATTTCCTCTGGAGGTTCCTCACCTGCCTTTCCCTTTGTGTCATACCACCTGCGCCATTCTGGACCACCCATGTCAAGACCTACCCAGTGCCAGGGAGGCATCAACCTTATGGGATAGTTTGTGCGACCCGGTGATATTTCTCCACAACCATCAGCGTTCCAGAAGCATAAATCGTGTTCATTTGCCTGGAGTCTCGAGCCAATGAGGTCTTCTCCAACCTGTTTAACAGTCAGCTTAATTCCAATCTTTTTCCAATACTCCTTGATTAACTCCGTAACCTTAGCCGGATATGTTCCAAGCCACTGAAGGGCATATTCACCAGTTATGGATAAAGTCTTGCCATCGGGTCTTAGACGATATTCATGATTTTTATCCCACTTAAGACCCATCTCATCTAAGAGCTGGTTTGCCCTCTGAGGGTCATATTCAGCGAAGTATGTTCCCATCCAATCCTCAAACCCGGTCCAGCTAGAGGTGACCGGTGCAGTCCAGGGGCGAACTTTTCCAAAAAATACAGTTTTGCTTATCTCCTCACGGTTGATAGCCAAAGATGTAGCCTGCCTGAAACGAATGTCGTTAAAGATCTTTCTTAAAACAGGGTCCTTATGAGTGTAATTGAAGGCGTACGAGAGGGCCGTCGCTGAACTTGGAGTGGGAAATAAATAAACCTAGTAACCGCCTCTCTTCTCGTTCCTCTTGTAAAGAGGGTAGTTGGAGAAAGACAACATCGTAACACAGGAAGTGATTTCTCCACCCATACACCTCATTTCCACTACCTCAGGAGTTGCTGCATCCATATACATCACCTTATCGATGTAGGGAAGCTGATTTCC
>QMPZ01000244.1 GCA_003648815.1 Candidatus Aerophobota bacterium
ACTCTGGTATTATAGGAATTAACAGAACTCAAGCTAACCCCAAGTTCTTGCAGTTTATCCTTAAGAGCGCTGAGTCTATTTTCCGCCTCCAGCAATCCCTGCTGGAGCAGGATCACGGCGGGAGCATTTACTTCGGGATCTTTGCTAATTTTTTTTAAGGTCTCGCGTCTTAAGGAAATTTCCTCTTCCATCCTCTTTGCATCTGTGGCCAAATCCTCCTTATAGGTATTTTGCAGCTTCATAAGCTTATCGAACCTGTCCTTATGAGCCACCACCACCAGCTCAGCCATAGTTTTTGCTATATTGACTGCCTCCTCAGGAGATTTCCCCTGAACAGATACCCTGAGCATATTAGTCCTCCCTATTTTCTGAACTTTAATCCTTTTCAACAGGCGCGCAGGGCTCTCATCTAAGTTTAACTTGCTGATAACCTGATTCGTAAAAGATTCGCTCATCATTATGCTTTCGACGGCATTTACATCTGCCAGTAAATTATCTCTCACCTTTCCAATTTCAACTACTTCCGTAGTTTCGTAGAGCTTGGGTAATGATAAGCTTACCATCCCGGCAACGATTGTACAGACAAAAGTTCCAAGGACAATAAGATACTTCCACCTCCATATCACTTTCAAGTAATCCATTAAATCCACTTCCTCATAGTTCGATAATTTATCCTCGCTCAATTTCTCCTCCTTCTCAGCGCTTAGCGAAGCACGCCTACAAGTTTAGTTACGCTATCCTCCCTTCCATCATTGGCCCTTGCCACAATTTTCAGGATATAAACACCGTTGTTGACCTTCTCCCCGTGCATATTATCTCCATACCAATTCCAGATAGTTTCCTCTCCTGGAAGGACATATTTGCGCCAGTCCTTAACGATGTATCCCTTCAAGTTAAATATATGGATGGTGACCTCGGCCGGCTGACTTACGGAATAGACAACGCTGACAGGCTGGGTGGGAGAATGTGAACGAAGTATGTGGGAAGAGCGAAAGGCAAGGGAGAGAATCCTATCTGGTTGATAACTTATCTTCAGGGGATCGGAAAGGCCACTTTCATTGCCTGCCTTATCTACAGCCTGAATGGTGATAAGATTTTCCCCTTTATTCAAGGCTATTCCCTCTATAGTGAACTTACCACTATCATCGGCGGTGGCTTCTCCCGTAAGTTCTCCATTAACAAATACTCTTACATTTTGAGGGTCGGATAAATTATCTGGCCTGGTGGAACCAGATAAGGTAATTTTCCCCTTGTTAACGGAGGCGATTGAAAATTCGGGAATTTCAGGAGGGGTTGTATCATAGACAAAATAAAAATTACCCTCTGTAGCGTTGCCTTCCTTATCGGCTATCTTTGCCCCAAGCCAGTAAAGTCCGTCTTTTGCGTGCTCATCCACTTCTGGATTGAATATTGGCTCTGGATAGAAGATTAGCTCCGCCTCACCCGCCCCTGATTTAATTTGAGAAATGCCGGGGACTTTCTCTGTCTTAAGTCCGTATGGCTTTTTCTCCACCACCTTGTAAAGGATGATGCTGGAGTTGCTCTCATCGAGCTCAACCTCTTCTCGTATCTCAGCAGAGAGGCAAATCTCATCGATTTTGCCTCCGGCAAAGACAGTGGGGTTATCAACATTGGTGGAGCTAATGAGGTCGTAAGCTATCTCCTTAGCATACTTTATGCAAACGCGGGATATGTTAATCGTGGAAACGGCATTCCTTAAAGTGAGAGTGGTAGAACTGGAAGCAGAATTACCAGCCATATCTGTGACAGTAATCAATACTGAGTATTCACCATCATCTTTCTTATTAATGGGACTGATAGTATAGAGAATACTGTAGAATCCTCGTTCATCCATCTCATCTATATGGGTATCTCCATCATTATCCACTCCATCAGATGCCCAGTCAATAAAACTTTCCATTCCATCTTCATATTGGTCGTCTATATTGGAAAAATCAGCGGTAAGAGTGCATCCTATCTCACAGTTAACAAGCTGAATGGTTAAATTAACGGTATCTCCATTTCTGTAAAATGACTTATCAGAGGTAATGCTAAGAAAAGAAGGAGAAGTAGAATCCACCGTAGCCGAGGCCTCATTGACGTTTTTCTCAATGTTTCCTGCTGGGTCCTGAGCTCTCACTACATAATAATAAGTCATCCCATCCTCAAGTGGACCATCGATATAGATAGTAGTGCCTGCGCTCACGGTAGCAATGGGAGATGAGTAATCCTCTCCCCCAGAGATAGTGCCCCGGTAAATATTGTATTGCTTTACATCAGTTTCCGGATTAGATGCCGTCCAGGTAAGTCTGATCTTGCCTCCGGAGATAGCGGTGGCGACAAGGTTAGTGGGAGGTGGGGGAGGAGTTTTATCTATCACCACAGTGCTGCCTGAGGTTATTTCATTTCCAGAATTGCCTGCCTGATCTACCAGTGCGCCAGAGGCAAAGGAAAAACTACCTTGCCCATCAGCGACAGAGCTGTCCACCTTGAAGGTGCCGGTGAAGGTGTCCCCGGGCACTTTTCCATTAAGGATAATGCTGGTGGTA
>QMPZ01000245.1 GCA_003648815.1 Candidatus Aerophobota bacterium
AAGAAGCGAGGTTAAGATTAACTCCATAGATGCACTACGAGTTGACGGGCACTACACTCCGGCGCAGGGAAGAGTTGAGATCTTCACCATACTGGTTTTGCACCAGAACAACCAGGCAAAACTCATGGTAGGCTCCGGGATTGTAAAAGAACAGTATCCCAATTTTTCTCCTGTAATGGAGAAGATATTTAACAGTATTACCCTTGCTGATACCGGACAAACAACTACTCCTCGGCAAACTCAACAGCAAACCCAGAGATACACAAGCGGGCAGTATAAATTTTCCTTTGATTATCCTCAAGGATGGCAGGTAAGTGAACAGCAAGGCACCGTAAGTGTAGTTCATCCTCAGAATCTTGCCTGGGTAAGTATATGGAGAATAACCCAGAATGTTGATCCTCAAAATTACCTGCAAAACTTAGAATTCCAAATAAAACAACAATACCAAAATTTTACAGTGACTGAAAGAAAGCGAACAACAATTAATGGTGTAAGCGTACTCATAACAATAGCTGAATCTACTTCTCCTCAGGGGGAGGCTCAGGTTAATGGTATCCTGGTTTTTTATGAGAATAATCAGGCAAAACTTGGGGTGGTATCTGCGGGTTTAAAGGAGCAATACGACAATCTGTCCCCTATACTCAACCAGATAATTGGTAGTATTACCTTATTAATGTAAAATTAGAAAAACTAATCTACTACTACGGAGTAAATTGGTAGTATGGAAGGAGCGCCAAAATAAGGAAAAAATTTACAGTGATTATGGTTGGTTTGCTTTTAGTATTATTTTCAGCTACTGTCCTATCTCAGCTTAGCTCCCCTTTTCAACCCCGCTCACCCTCAAATCTGGCTATAGATCGCAAAGCAGAGATTTTCCTGGATGAGTCCAGGTTTCCACTTAGCTGGAACATCAAGGATGTAATAGTTATACCAGAGAGTGATTTGCCTGAACTCGGCAATAGCCTGGGTGGAGAGATTACCGACTTAAGAAACTACATTATAAATGCTGGTGGATTTAGACTGCAAATGAATATCCTGCAATGTAGCACAGAAAGCGAAGCCAGGAAAATTTATGAGAATCTGATATCTCCAGGTGAGAGCAAAGAGTTATATCAGATAAAAGGAAGATGTATTGTAGAATATGTATGCGAAAATATTGAGGTGATTAAGAAGGCACAGGACATTTTGGGGCTTAGTGATAAGGAGGTGGTTAACTACAAGGTTCAGCTTTTGGTTGCTCCTGTGGAAAGAGCGGATTACATGAAATGGAATAAGTTATCTAATCTTCTATCAGATTATCTTCAAAGTCCCGGTGATAAGGATTTAGAGAGAGAAATCAAAGAAGTTGCTAAAAACTTTGTGTTCGGAAATACAGTTTTCTTAAGAGGTGAGCGTTGCTCCTGGGGAACTCCTGAATATTCATTTTCTGTTCCCCTGAAAGGCAAAGAGCAGAGGGGGGACTTAACCATCTACAGTTTCAAGAATATGGAGTATATAGCTGGAATCCCATATATTAAGATAGAAGGAAAGATTCCCGTGAAATCATTTGAAGTATATAAACCAGATAGGCCTCCTGATACAGTTTATTTAACATCTCAGACAGCTTATTGGCCAGTGAAGGATAAAGACATAGTTTTCATCATAGAAAACCTCATCAAAGGTGAGATGTCACCGAAACGACGGGTCGAGTCCATATTACAGTGGATAAGTGCCAATATAAAATATGGTGGAGAAATAGTTGGCTCTCGCTATGGAGTGAAGCAAGTTTTAAAACAAAGCTATGGTCGTTGCTGGGATAAGAGCGACGTCTTCGTTACACTGTGTAGAGCCGCAGAAATTCCTGCTCGACAAATTGCTGGCTGGTTAAATAATAATGGTGGACATATCTGGGCACAGGTTTACCTGCCTGAGGAAGGCTGGGTCTCGGTGGACCCTACAGGTTCATGGTTGGGTACATCAAATGATTATATACCATTTGTCATCAGCGAGAATGGGAAAATGTCCATACTCTATTGGGAGAACCCGCAAATAGAGATAATAAAAGGTCCGGTAGTGCCTTAGCTTATCCCCCTTCGACCGTCTCAGGGGAAAACTCTCGAGATATCTTTATACATAAAAGTTTATAAATCCAGATTTGATGAGATATTAAAACTCCCTTTTGGGCCAGAGGAAGCGGGAACTGCTACTAAATTCAAAAATTATAGAGGTAATTCAAATGATAAGGAGAAAGATGAGAAGTATTGCTATTTTTGTCAACGTCTTATTATTACTATTTGTTTTAGGTACCTCTTGCTCTGCTCAAGATATTGAATTAAAGGTAGATGAGTATATCAATGCCTATTTGAAGATGGGGACATTCAGTGGATCTATCTTAATAGCCAGGAAGGGAATAATTCTTTTGAGTAAAGGGTACGGAATGGCAAACTATGAGAATGATGTTCCCAACATCTCCGAAACAAAATTTCGTTTGGGCTCTATTACCAAACAATTCACGGCGACCTCTATAATGCAACTTGAAGAAAAAGGGCTTTTG
>QMPZ01000246.1 GCA_003648815.1 Candidatus Aerophobota bacterium
GCATGAACGCAAGCTCTGAGCCTTGCGACTACCAGATTGCTTTGCTCACAATGATGAGGTTCACTGAGTATTTACCCGTAGAGTAAGCCTTGCTATTCAATGAGGCTTGCTTTGCCAAGTTGTACTGGTCAAGCTTGCTTGAAGTAGAATTTATAAACATTTGCTCTATTTTTGATTTTAGTAAAATAAATCTTTTAGTCATGGAGGCCTTTCGAGTTAAAGTTACCTTCATAATTTTACCTCTTCGATAAAGTAGAGGGGAGCGTGGATCAAATTTCTTAATCGCCTATAAACAGAAGGAGCCATAAATATTACATAGACTATTCTTTACTTATGGTTATTCTCGCCGTTCGAACATTTTCTCGGGTTACTTTACCATCACTATCTGTCACTGTTAAGGTCACGGTGTAATCACCGGCTGAGGAATATGAGTGACTCACTACTTTTCCTGTTCCAATTGCACCGTCACCAAAATTCCATTTGTACGAGGTTATAACCGCATCAGGGTCAAGAGTGTATGAAGAGGAGGCATCAAATTTTATCGCCTGATTGATAACCATCTTTTCCGGAGAATATGTAAATGAGGCGTACGGTATAAATTCTGAAGGTAAGATGACAAGTGGCGTAGCATATCCTTCTCTTAGTAGATAAGAATTTAAGTTGAGTTCATCAATATAAAGAACCACTAATATTCTGTAGTATTTATCAAACGGCCTTTTATCATCTACCTCAAGTTTAACAACTTTTCCCAGGCACATCTTTTCAACAAGTTCTTTAGCTTTCCTACCCTCTGGGGTATCTAATTCTGGGGCATCTATACCCACAAGCCGCACGCGTTGAATGCCACGAATATCCTTATTTTCAGGAGTAAAAATAATATCTATTGTATCACCATCTTCCACATGCTTAACTATTCCACTTCTTATTACTCCTTTTGGTAATGCGCGTTCTCTGAACCGCCAATCCGAATCCGAATTTGTATCCCGGCCATCTGGATATCTTGTCCAGTAGCGATTGTCATCATCTCTATCACTTGCCATCAGGGTCCTGTCCACCTCCTCACCTTCTGCATCTTTTAGTATGATTAACTCGTCCTCGTTATCTATCCATTGCTTCTTATGAATATAAGTCCAATAACCCTTTGGTGAGATTATAGTGCCCTGAGGTATCGTCACGGTCACTGTTTTTCCCTGCGTGGTCTCCAAAGTCCAGTTGCTTATATCTACCTCAACCTCGGCTGGGTTGTAAAGGACAACCCACTCGTTGCCACTATCACTTCCCGCCGGGTTCAGGTCAAACTCGTTTATCACTATGTTTTCAGCCAAAGCAGCACCGGTAAATGCAACATACTGGACTAACAAAACAACTAAACCCCATAATATAAGATATTTGAGGAGGAAAATACTTTCCCTTAACGACCCTATCCCTACTCTTATCTTATCCTCCTCTCTCTGTATTTAACCCGGATCCAGCAACTTGGGTAAGGCTCTTTACTACTATAATCAAGATAAACTCGGCCACTACAGCTTATATCGAGTAAATTCGATCACCGCCTTTGTTTAACCCGGATTCAGCAAGATACTTGAAAGTCGACTCTGGTTTTAAGCTTTCGGAAAAAACGGAGTTAGAGCCTCAAGGCGGAACGACTAACTCTCTTTAAAACGCAAGATGCGCTATAGGCCTTCCATCCGCTATGGCCTATTATTCTCTAAGAGGCCCCTGCTCCACCCTTAATTTTAGTAAAATAAATCTTTTAGCCAAGGCCAATTTTGGAAACTTGCACAATCTTTATCCCAGTTAGACAGACATTAGAATTTTATCCCCAGGGAGATCCTCTGAATATTCCCCAAATCTCCATAGGGAACATGGGCATAATCAAGGCTGATCTTGCCAATTTTAAACCCTGCTCCGTAGCTGACGCCAGAGCCTGTATCCTGACCTGTCCTGTAGCCCGCCCTCAAGGCTAAGACATTTCCTATCCACCATTCTAATCCTGCACAGTAATACATATCATCATCTATTGCTTTCACAACATCAGCCTCTATATTAATGGATTTTAGTCTTACCGCTACCCCTCCCCTATAGGTTAAAGGCAACGAATCCTCTCCCAATTTTGAGCCTATGTTCTGGCAGACCAAACTCACGGAAGTAGATTCAGTGGCTTTAAACAAGAGACCAACATTGCCCGAGTAGGCAGTTTTCTTGTCATCGGCAATGGTATCCTGAAGCATTCCTGCACTTATTCCAAGCATTAATTTAGGGGAAACCTTATTAGCATAGGCCAAGGAGGCCTGAATATCAGATGCACCGAATTCTCCTGTGGGATTACCTTCTACATCTCTACCCTCCATAGTCCCCATATCTACATAATTAACTCCTACTCCAGTCATTCCTCCCAATAAAGGAAAAGCTAAACTCAGATAACCCTGTTTTATCTCCACAAAGTGCATATTGTACATCGTAGAAAGCTCTGTCCTTTCAATTTGGGCAAGCCCGGCTGGATTCCAGTACAAAGC
>QMPZ01000247.1 GCA_003648815.1 Candidatus Aerophobota bacterium
AATGAGGGAAGAGTGGAGAGGTCTCATAGAACAGACGATGAGGAATTTTATATCCCCCCTCTTCTCTCCATTAACGATGAGAAAGAACTCTTGCGTTACGCAGGGAAATGGAGAAACTTTTCCAACGTAAGAAGGCCGCACTTCGGCAAGGTATGAATGGAAAACCACCCTTACAGAGACTAAGGGAGCTAGCTATGAGCTTCCTGAGGAGTTCGCCTGCTTTCTGCCCATCATCTTAGATGATGTCTCTACCTTCTGAGCGGTAAGGGGTGGTAACGATCTCCTGGCCCCATACACCTGCTATTTCTTTTTATCGGCATTTTAAGGTAATACTTTACAGTTCCCCATACTCTTCTTAGAGCACCTTTTATATCACTTTTCATTCTTTTTACCACTTTTGTCTTATATGATCAATTAATTCTGCATCTCTCTATCCGACATACTAAAGACTCTCTTTTGTGTGATAAGCCGCAGCACTCTAAAAAGAATAAAACCTGCAAGCATCCCAATTAAAACTAATAACCATCCTAACCATGATACCCAATAGGTGATTATTAAACCTATTCCAATCGCACTCATACTTAAGAACTCAGAAGGAGTAGCTATGTTAAACGATTCCTTCATCTTCCCTACCATGAAAAACCAATCCAACCCCATACAGAAATATCTAAAAGCACTATACCTAAAATAAAAAATACCATATTTAGCAGGCCCAAAGTACACCTCTCCACAATGTACAATTCCTACCTTTTGTAGCTTTTTTATCTATCCTTCTGTAAGTAAATTCCAGTTATCCTGATAACCCAATATGTCTTCTAAACGGATTGCAGTATGCATACTCTTCGGATTCTTAGGTCTCTTTCCTCCACACTTTCTGAGCCACTCTTTGTAATTGTTAAAAATGATTCCTTGCAGGTCTTTTGCTCGGAGAATATAGAATTGATCTTTGTCCTTATCATTAGTTTTAAGCTTCACAAAAACATAAAGGAGGTCCCTATTAAGGTTCTTCATCCTGGTTATTCTTTGAGTCTTTGTCTTTTCATTGTAGTCGATATCCAAGAAGGAGTTTGCCCGAAGGTGCCAATCTCCCTTAGCACTAGCTTTTACCTGGATAGGAATACTGCGTAGACTCTTGGTAACAGCCACGATATCAAAATCGGGGACATTTCCCGCAAAGGTAGTTGCAAGCAACCCTCTACGACACAACTCCGCCGCAACCAAATATTCACCTACCATCTTTGTGAGTTGTATATCTCTACCTGTGGCCATTATATCCTCCTTGGCGATTTACAATATTTCAGAGTGATCTCCTTATTCTGTATGAAAATCGTCCTTTTTTGAACTATTGGTGACCTTGCACTGCTCTTTTTTGTTTTATCGCCTATCATTGGGGCATTTGGTGTCTCCTTAATTTCTGCTAACTAAGCTTACCAAGAGATGGATACTCTTGAAAATATGGTAGCAAAAATTAGGGATTTGTTAAATTGAGATATACTGATCAGATTATGAGTCAAATTGCATCTCAATCACCCATCATCCAGATCTAAAACAACCGGAATATGATCCGACGCCTCAAGTATACTGGGAGACTCTTCTGGGTAAATATGGTCCAACTTTGCCGAATTCCTCGTAAACACCTTCTATTAAAAGGTTAAGTTATTAAAAGTCGTAGAAATTCTTCTAAAGATTCGATATACTTTTTAAGTGCTGTTTCCCAAAGTTTTCTGTAGTCAATAGGTCTTTGAGTAAATCCCCATTTTTTTAATACTTTCTCCACCCTTTTTCTTATGGATGTACCCTCATGTCTTGGAGGTCCTGAAGCCAAGGTAGAAATATCTCTTAAATTTTCAGTTACTGGTCTCGGATCTTTTCCCCTCTGTCGAAGATAATTTTCAATAAAATTGATTGTCTCGTTCCCACTACCTCCCAGTTCTTTAATTCTCATTTTTTGGATAAGTGAACTCAGACTCTGAATATGAGATGGGAAATCCTCTTCGGATAAGCATGGTGTTTTAAGATTTTTTATTATTTTGTAATCACTGATAAAAAGATCGCATTCTAATTCTTGGTTGATTTTTTCTTGTAGTTCCAATATTCTATCTACTAATGAGTGCATAACTTCAAGTCGCTTGTAGTGGTCTTTGCCCTTGGCTGTTAATTTAAAAAACCACATTTCCGGAAGTTCATTACCTGTTTCTTCTATTCTTTTAACCTTCTCTATATCTTTTTCATGAACTGACCTACCCCATAATGCCAGTATAGCATCTCCCCAAGGGCCAACGCCATAGTCCCAAGCGTCGGCATACCTGTTTTTTATCGTCTTAATCCACCCTCTTTCCTCCATCTCGATTAAGATGGGAGCTACTTTAGAATGCAATTTACTTGAAGCATAATTATCTATGTTATTAGTTTTGCCTCTTGCTTGGCTTAATTCCTCCTTGGATACTATACCAGCCTCTATAGCTAAATAAATTCCCGGCACTCCTTTATTTCGTATAGC